>CAZUFO010000001.1:0-52055 GCA_964619615.1 uncultured Lutibacter sp.
AATTAAAACCGATTTTAACAACTACTCAGAATTGCGTGCTAATTGCGAGTATTATATTGCTAGTTCTGCCATAAGATTAGGACAACAAAATGGTGATAATTTAATGTTATCGTTTGTTAAGAAATACCCGACAAGCATCAAACAAAACAATGCTTTTATAGAAACTGCAGCCTATTATTTTAAGGCAGGCAAATATGCGTATGCTTTGAAATGGTATGGCAAGGTTGAAACTTATAACTTAACTAGTTATCAAAAAGAAGATTATAATTTCAACTATGGATATTCGTTATTTGCCACAAAAAATTACACCCAATCTAAAACCTATTTTGGTAAGTTGCTCGATTCTCAAAAATATGGCTCGCAAGCAAAATATTATTACGGATACATTGCTTATCAAGATGATGACTACGACACTGCAAATCAATATTTAGGACAAATTGTTACTGATGAATCCTACAAAAATAAGGTGTCTTATTATTTAGCAGACATGAATTTTAAGCTAGAGGAATTCGAAAAAGCAATTGAACAAGGAGAACCTTTATTAAGTAAAACCAAACGAGATGAACATTCGCAATTATCAAAAATTATTGGCGAAAGTTATTTCAACCTCAATAAATATGCAGAAGCTATTCCGCATTTAAAAAATTACAAAGGCACGCGCGGAAAATGGAATAACACCGATTATTATATGTTGGGTTATGCCTATTACAAACAAGATGATTTTGAAAATGCAATTGCTCATTTTAATAAAATTATTGATGGCAAAAATGCGGTTGCTCAAAACGCCTATTATCATTTAGCCCAATGTTATTTACAGCAAGATAAAAAGTCGGAAGCGTTAAATGCTTTTAGAAACTCCTCTCAAATGGAGTATGATTTACAATTGCAAGAAGACGCCTATTTAAATTATGTGAAATTGAGTTATGAAATTGGGAATCCATATAAAAATGTGCCGGAAGTTTTACAAGAGTATTTAGAAAAATATCCAAAATCTGAATACACTTCTGAAATTGAAAACCTTTTAGTAAGTGCTTTTTTAAATTCACAAGATTATGATGGAGCATTAAATTATTTAGAAGGAAAAAAAGATGCTAACTCTAATCGTTTGTATCAAAAAGCGGCATATTATTTAGGTATATCTAAATTTAATGAGAGTAATTACCGTGAAGCAATTTCTAATTTCGAAAAATCATTATCGCAACCGATTGATGAAACAATTACTGTAAAAAGCAACTATTGGAAAGGTGAATCTAACTTTCGTTTGAATAATTTTAATGAAGCTTTGGCAGATTTTAATTCTTTCTCTAGAAGTAACGATGCAAAAAACACTTCTGAATTTGAAAACATAGATTATCAAATTGCCTATGTTTATTTCAATCAAAAAGAGTATGAAAAAGCTGCAAATTATTTTCAAAAATATATTGATACACATCCTTCTGATGAATTAAAATTAAACGATAGTTATTCTAGAATGGCAGACACTTATTTTGTTTCGAGTGATTATCAAAATGCCATAAATTCCTACGAAAAAATAATTCAAAATAATGCTTCGGATGCCGATTATGCGCAGTTTCAAAAAGCGGTGAGTTATGGGTATTTACGTCAAGATGATCGTAAAATTTCGGAATTAAATACGTTTATCAACAAATATCCAAAATCAACTTATCAAGATGACGCTTATTATGTGTTGGCAAATGAATATGTTGATGCAAATAAAACAAACAAAGCAATTGAAAAATATGATTATTTAATCACGCATTTTAAACACAGTCCGCTTGTTTCAAAAGCAATGCTTAAAAAGAGTACAATTTATTATAATTCTGAAAAAAATGATGAAGCTTTAAGAACCTATAAACGCATCGTAAATAAATATCCAAATACGCCAGAAGCAAGGCAAGCAGTTGCAAGTGCACGACAGATTTATGTTGATTTAGGGCGTGTAGATGAATATGCAACTTGGGTAAAAACTATTGATTTTATTAATGTTTCTGATGCCGATTTAGACAATGACACTTACGAATCTGCTGAAAGACAATACTTACAAAGCAATCATAAAAGAGCCATTGCTGGGTTTAAAAAGTATATTGATAAATTCCCTCATGGATTACATTCTTTGCAATCGAATTACTATTTAGCAGAATCTCTATTTTCAGAAAATAAAATTTCAGAAACAGTTCCTTATTACAAATTTGTAACCGAACAAGGTCAGAATGAATTTACAGAACAATCATTATCCAGGTTAGCACTCGCCTATTTACAGAAGGAAGATTGGGAGAATGCAATTCCGATTTTAAGCCGATTAGAAGTGGAATCTAGCGACCCTCAAAATGTCATTTTTGCACAATCTAACTTAATGAAAGGTTATTATGTACAAGAAGATTACAGCAATGCAGTTTCGTATGCTGAAACTATTTTAGAAAACCCAAAAATTGACAATCAAGTAAAATCTGATGCACAAATAATTATAGCACGTTCTGCAATTAAAAATAACGATGAAGCAAAAGCAAGAACTGCTTATAAAAAAGTAGCAAAAATTGCAACAGGAGAATTAAAAGCAGAGTCTTTATTTTATGATGCTTACTTTGAACATAAAGATGGTAGTTATCGAGTTTCCAATGAAATCATCCAAAAAATTGCTGCAGATTATTCATCCTATAAATATTGGGGCGCCAAAGGACTCGTTGTGATGGCAAAAAATAATTACGAATTAAACGATGCCTTTCAAGCAACCTACATTTTAGAAAGTGTGGTGAAAAACTTCTCACAATTCGAAGATGTTGTGGAAGAAGCAACTAAAGAATTAGAAATCATTAAAACCAAAGAATCTAAAACGAATGATTCTGTTAGACCAAATTAATTCCGCTATGAAAAACACCCTTCTAATTCTTATTTCTTTAACTATTTCTGCTAATCTATTTAGCCAAGAACAAGTAAAAGACACCTTAAAAACCGATGAGATTATTGTAGTAAAACCATACACTCCAACAATTTCTGATGCTTTTAAAATAAAAGACAATCCAACTATTAGCAGCGATGAAATAAAAAAAGAAGAAATTTCATATTCTTTTTTCTCTGTTCCGGTAGCCTCTACTTTTACACCAACAAAAGGCACAGCACAAAGTGTGGTTAGAGAACCATTAGATAAAATTTATGATAATTTTGTTGCTGCTGGTTTTGGAAATTATTCTACTCCATATATAGAGGCTTTCTTGCATTCGAGCAGTTCAAGAACAAATGATTTTGGCGCGTATATAAAACACAAATCATCTAAAGGTGGCATAAAAGACATATTAGTGGACGATGGATATTCTGATTCGTATTTAAATTTATACTACAAACAATTTGAACGCGATTACAATTGGGAAATATTTGGCGGTGCACAACATAAAATCAGAAATTGGTACGGACTACCAAAAGGAATTATTTATGATCAAAATTTCTTAGACAATTTAGACCCGAAACAAAAACACCTCAACATGTTTGTTGGTGGAAATCTATCGTTTGAAGAAGGTGTTTATAAAGAGGGGAAAATAGAGTTCAATCATTTTTCTGATGATTACGGCAGCGGTGAATTTCACTTCAAAGCTACACCAACTTTTGAATTCCCTATTTCATCTGAAATAATTACTATGGAATCTTCTGTAAAATACCTTAATACTAAATTTGATGAAGGATATTTAGTCCCGAATGAAATAAAATATTCACTATTAAATATTGGTGTAACTCCAAACTTTGAGGTTTTACGCGACAATTTATCTGTTAATTTAGGAGTAAAAGTGTATTATAGTTTTGATTTTATTAAAGATAGCAATCAATTTTATTTTTATCCAAATATTACAGCATCCTACAAATTACTTGATGAAACAGTAATTATATTTACTGGTATTACTGGTGATTTAGAACAAAATAGTTATCAGAAATTTACTGAAGAAAACCCGTTTATTTCACCTATCATAAATTTATTGCAAACCGATAAAAAATACAATGCCTTTTTAGGTTTTAAAGGCAAAGTATCATCTTCTGTTAGTTATAACATCACTGGATCTTATCAAAGTGAAAAAGACAAAGCATTATTTATTAGCAATCCTACAAAAACAGATGGAACAATTATTCCAACTATGAATTATGAGGCTGGGAATTCATTTGGAGTTGTTTATGATGACATTGAAACATTAAATATATCCGCAGAATTAAATATTGCCCTTTCTAAAGAATTCAGTTTTGGCGGACTGATTGAATACAACAATTACACAACAAAAAATTTAACCGAAGCCTGGAATTTACCAACAATTTCTTCGACTTTATTTGCTAAATACAATACAAAAAAATGGTATATCGGCTCCGATTTATATTTTGTTGGAGAGCGAAAAGATTTCGTAACACCTTTTGGCGGTATTGGATCTGTTAAAACTTTAAGTTCATATGTTGATCTTAACTTTAACGGTGGTTATATGTTTACAGATCGTTTGACTGCTTTCGCCAACATTAACAATGTTTTAAGTGAAAATTACGAGCGTTACACCAATTTTGAAGTGCAAGGCATTCAAGCATTAGCAGGTATTATCTATAAATTTGATTTTTAATCTAAGTACATTTATATCATCTTAATTAATTTACAATTATTTATGTAGATTTACGCAAAACAAAATCTACATATATGCGTAACATTATTCTAATAACACTTATTGCTTTTACTCTTTTTTCTTGTTCTGAAAAAAAAAGTATTGATGTTGCTAAAACCTCAACAATAAATAAAAAAGATTCCATCCAAATTAAAAAAATTTTTAATGCCGCTTTAACTAATGGTCAAGCGTATGAATGGTTACGAGATTTAACACAAAATATTGGCGGACGAATGTCGGGTTCACATCAAGCGCAACAAGCAGTTGAATGGAGTGAACAATTAATGAAAGAACAAGGGTTTGATAAAGTTTGGCTACAACCTGTAATGGTCCCTCATTGGGTGCGAGGTGAAAAGGAAGTAGCAAATTATAGTATTAACGGACAAAAAATTAATGTTCCAATCTGTGCATTAGGAGGTTCTATCGCAACACCCAAAGAAGGAATTACCGGAGAAATAATAGAAGTATTTAGTATTGAAGAAGCCGAAAAATTAGGTGATAAATTAAAAGGTAAAATCGTGTTTTTTAACAGACCTTTTGATGCCACCTTAATTAATACCTTTACCGCCTACAGTGGCTGCGTTAAACAACGTGGCGCAGGTGCTAAAACTGTTGGCCCTTTTGGTGCAATTGCAACTATTGTGCGCTCTATGAGTTCTACCATTAGTGACTACCCACATACTGGAGGCATGGGTTATGGCGATATTCCTGCGGAACAATACATTCCTTCGGCTGCTATAAGCACCTTAGCTGCGGAAAAATTGAGTGAAAACTTAAAAAAAGATCCGCATTTAAAATTCTATTTAAAACAGCGTTGCAAAACGTTACCTGATGCGCCTTCATTTAACGTGATTGGTGAGATTACTGGAAGTGAATTTCCAGATAAATATATTGTTATTGGCGGTCATTTAGATTCTTGGGATTTAGGCGAAGGTGCTCATGACGATGGAACTGGAGTGGTACAGTCAATAGAAGTTTTACGATTATTTAAGGAAACTGGAATAAAACCAAGACATACCTTACGAGCAGTATTATTTATGAATGAAGAGTTTGGCTTACGAGGTGGAAAAAAATATGCTGCAGAAGCTAAATTGAAAAACGAAATACACGTAGCAGCATTAGAATCAGATGCTGGCGGGCATACTCCAAGAGGCTTTTCGTACGATGGTAATAAAGAAAATATGGATGAGTTTATGAGTTGGAAACCATTGCTTGAACCTTATGGATTGCATGAATGGTCAGTTGGTTATGCTGGTGCCGATATTTCGCCATTAAAAAATGGAATAATATCGCTTTCAGGTTACAAACCAGACAGTCAACGTTATTTTGATTACCATCATGCTGCTACTGATACTTTTGACAAAGTAAATAAACGTGAATTGCATTTAGGTGCTGCTGCTATGACTTCCTTAGTATTCTTAATGGATACTTATTTTGATGTAGAACCAATTAAAAAATAAGGCTAAGTTCTAATTTAGATATGCAGTATCTTTGTTAAAAATAATAGTATATGATTCCATCAGATTTCAGAGATTTTTTCATTAATAGTGACACCTATTTAAATGACGAAAAAGTAAATTAATTGCTCTCTAATAAGTTTGATGCTAAAGATATAAATTAAAATTTAATAGACTGTTATTCCTTCAAAAGCAGGAATCCATTTTTTTAGGTGTTTAGTTAGATTCCTACTTTCGCAGGAATGACAATTGCCGTATGTTTGCAACATGACATTGAAGTTTATCATTCACTATGGATTACATTTTATTGCACCCTTAATCATTGCTTTTTTATTTTTCAGAAAACAATGGATGAAGATTTATATCATTTTTCTTTTGACTATGTTGATAGATTTAGACCATTTATTAGCAAACCCAATTTTTGACCCGAATAGATGTAGTATCAATTTTCATCCGTTGCATTCTTATATCGCTATTGGAATTTATACTGTTGGATTGTTCTTTAAAAAAACTAGAATCATTGCTATTGCGTTACTTCTACACATGTTTGCCGATTGGTTGGATTGTTTTTTATAAAATACCCTTTACAAATTCATCAATTTCATCAACTCCATTTACCTCTAAAAACTTAATAAATGCCGACCCGATGATTGCCCCATTCACATATTTACAAACTGTATTAAAAGTCGATTTATTCGAAATTCCGAAACCAACAATCAACGTGCTTTTTAAATTCATTGATTTGATACGCTTAAAATAAGCAATTTGCTCTGTTGATATTTCTCCTTTTGCTCCTGTAATAGATGCCGATGCAACCACATAAATAAATGCATCTGTCAAGTCATCAATCTTTCTAATACGTTCTTCTGAGGTTTGAGGAGTAATTAAAAAAACATTTGAAATTCCGTAGTTTGCAAACAATTTTTGGTAATGATTCTCAAACTCAATCATTGGTAAATCAGGTAAAATTACAGTTTCAATACCACAAGCAACACATTGTTCGCAGAACTTTTCTTCGCCATATTTTAATACTTGATTCAAATAACCCATCAATACCAAAGGAGTTTTATTTGTTTCTTTTATAGATTTTAATTGATCAAAAATCACATCCAAATTAATTCCGTTACTCAAAGCAACTTCACTACTATGCTGAATGGTTGGCCCGTCTGCCAAAGGATCAGAATAAGGCAAACCGACTTCTATAAAATCTACGCCATTAGTTCCAAGCCTTTCAATAATGGTTGTTGTGTCATTCAACTTTGGAAAACCTGCTGTAAAGAATACAGAACACAAATTTTGATTTTTAGTTGCAAATAACTCTTTTAATGAATTCATTGTTTTATTTTTTTTGTGTCATTCCGAACTTGTTTCGGAATCTCATCATTATGCGACCCTGAAACAAGTTCAGGGTGACGCAAACATTACTCTTTGAGGTTTGCTATATACGTTTCTAAATCTTTATCTCCTCTACCAGATAAATTAACTACCACCACTTGATCTTTATTAAAATTAATTTTTGATAAAACTGCCAAAGCATGTGCACTTTCCAACGCCGGAATAATGCCTTCTAACTTGGTTAACTCATATGCGGCATCCAAAGCTTCTTGGTCGGTTGCATTCATAAATTTTGCACGCTTGCTTTCGTGTAAAAAAGCATGTAAAGGTCCAATTCCTGGGTAATCTAATCCTGCAGAAATTGAATAGGGTTCTATTACTTGTCCGTATTCATCTTGCATTAAAATGGTTTTACTTCCGTGTAATACTCCAACATCTCCTAATTGAGAAGTTGCAGCAGATTCACCACTATCAACACCTAACCCAGCAGCTTCAACAGCAATCAATTCTACATTTTCATCATCTAAAAAATGATAAAAAGCACCTGCTGCATTCGAGCCTCCACCAACACAAGCAATTATAGTATCAGGAGTTTCTTTCCCTGTATGCTCTTTCAATTGCCATTTCATTTCTTCACTAATAATGGCTTGTAAACGAGCCACCATATCTGGGTATGGATGTGGGCCAACCACAGAACCAATTAAATAATAGGTGTCTTCTGGGTTGCCTATCCAATCACGAATGGCTTCATTCGTTGCATCTTTCAAGGTTTTACTTCCGCTTGTTGCTGGAACAACCGTTGCTCCCAACATTTTCATTCTTGCTACGTTTGGCGCTTGACGTTTGATGTCAATTTCACCCATAAAAACAATACATTCTAAATTCATCAACGCACAAACAGTTGCCGTTGCAACTCCATGTTGACCCGCTCCCGTTTCTGCAATTATCCGTTTCTTTCCTAATTGTTTAGCAATCAAAATTTGACCAATAGTGTTGTTCACTTTATGTGCACCTGTATGATTTAAATCTTCGCGTTTTAAATATATATGTGCTCCATATTTTTCTGACAATCGAGGTGCCAAATACAAAGGCGTTGGGCGACCTACATAATCTTTCAACAAAGATTTGTATTCCTTTTGAAACGAATCGGATTCAATAATTTTTAGATAATTATCTTCCAATTCTTTAACGTTTGGATATAGCAATTCAGGAATGAATGCTCCACCAAATTGACCGTAATATCCGTTTTTATCTGCTTGAAATTTAGATTTCATCTTTATTTTGTTGATTTGTGTATTTGTTAAATCGTTTAATTGTAATTTCTACACAGTTAAACAAATAAATAATTGCACATTTTTAATTAATGTCTTGAAATATTCTGCTTTTTATTTCTACCCAATCATTCTTAATAATTGAATAGTAAACTGTATCTCTTCTTCTATTATTTGGCATGGTCATATGATTTCTAAAAACACCTTCTTTTATGGCTCCAATTTTTTCAATTGCTTTACATGATTGTAAATTGAGCACATCCGTTTTTAATTCAACACGTTCAAAGGCCAACGTTTCAAAGGCAAATTTTAATAACAAAAACTTACATAATTTGTTATATCCTTTTCCTTGAAATTCTGTTCCAAACCATGTTGCACCAATTTCAACTCTCTTATCATAAAGTAAAATCCCTAAGAAACTAGTTGACCCTATTATTTCATTCGTTTCATTGTTTATAATCACAAAAGGCAACCATTCTTCTTTTTTAAATAACTCTAAGCGTTCAGAAACCCATTGTTTTAAATCTTCTTTTTCTTCAAATATTACTGGAAAATAATCAAAAATGGAAACATTATTAGAAACCTTGAATAACGCATCAACATCACCGATTTTTAATAGTCGAAGTGTTACTTTATTTGTTGATAAGATGATTGATTTATCAAACATTGAGTTGATGTATAAATGTTTTCAACTTTTCAATATTTTTTATTCCTGGCGCATCTTCAAAGCCACTATTCAAATCTACGCCAATACATTGGGTAGATTCCTGCTTTTGCAGGAATAACAAGATAGACTCCGCGTCATTCTCTCCAATTCCTCCGCTCAATAAAAATGGAGTATTCCCTTTATATTTTTGTAATAATGACCAGTCGTATTTTAAACCCGTTCCGCCGTAACCTTTTCCTTTGGTATCAAAAATAAATAAATCACAATATTGTTCGTATTCTTTTGTTTTTGAAAAATTGAAATGTTCGTCAACAGAAAATGCTTTGATGATTATAAATGATTTGTCATGCTGAACTTGTTTCAGTATCTCATCATTATGTGACCCTGAAACAAGTTCAGGGTGACGTTTTAATTCTTCACATAATTTAAACGACTCATTACCATGCAACTGAACTCCATCAAATTGATTTTTTATTACTAAATCAACAATATTCTCAACCGATTCATTTACAAAAACTCCTACTTTTTTTATTGCTTTTGGAATTTCTGATTTTGGAAAATCAGCAACAAATCTTTTTGATTTATCATAGAATATAAAGCCTATATAATCTGGAGATAGTTTAACTAACTCCTCTATATTTTCGCAATCGCGCATGCCACATACTTTTATTTTCATTTTTTGTCTACTTCTTTGTCATTTCGAGCGAATGTGAGAAATCTCATCATAAAGATTCTTCGACAGGCTCAGAATGACAACCCAAATTACTCTCTATGACGTTAACCTAACTTCTTAATAAACTCTTCACAAGAAAATCCTGGATTTTCAGTTTTCATAAAATTCTCACCAATCAAAAATCCGTTAAAACCGTATTCACGCAAACCAATAATTGTTCTAGGATCACTAATACCACTTTCAGAAACTTTGATACAACTATCTGGAATTTGACTTGCCAATTCAATCGAATGTTCTAAATCGACTTCAAAAGTTTTTAAATTTCTATTATTTATTCCGATGATTTTATCTTCCAACTCAATCTTATCCAAGTCTTGTTGATTGTGAACTTCGTACAAAACATCCAATCCTAAATCTTCTGCGAGATTCCCGAATTGTTTTAATTCCGATTTTGTTAAACATGCCGCTATCAACAAAATTGCATCAGCGCCAATTGCTTTTGCTTCAACAATTTGAAATCCATCAACAATAAAATCTTTTCTTAGAATCGGTTTTGTTTGGTTGATTTCTCTAGCTTGTACCAAATCTAAAAGTGTTCCTCCGAAAAACTCTTTATCGGTCAAAATAGATTGTGCTGAAACACCGGCTTTCAAATAACCTTCGGTTACTTCTTGTATTGAAACCTTATCATTTATAATTCCTTTTGAAGGAGATTGCCTTTTAAACTCAGCAATAATTCCTGAACTCTTTGGGTCCAATAATTCTCTCTTCAATGAAATTGGAGTACGTTTAAACCCTGGGCTTTTCACCAAAGTACTGACTTCAATTTCTGTTTTTAATTGCGCAACTTCTTGCTTTTTATGTGCTATTATTTTGTCTAAAATATTCATATTTTCTTCTGTCATTCCTGCGAAAGCAGGAATCTATTTAATTCTTCTTTACATTTTATGAGATTCCTCTTTCGCAGGAATGACAACTAATTCGTAATTAATTTAGTTAAACACTCTTTTGCTTTCAATTCAAACAAAGAATTTTTCGCTTCTTCAAAAGCTGCATCAAACGATTTAGAATCATCAACTATTTGTAGGGCAATCGCAGCATTTGTCAACACCACATTATTTTGAGCATCTGAACCATTTCCATCCAAAATGATTTTAAATATTTTAGCGGCTTCTACAACAGAATTTCCTCCATAAATTTCTGATTGCTGAATTCGTTTTTGTCCCAAATCTTCTGGAGTTATTATCTGTTCTCCTTTTCTAGTAAAAAGTTTAAAACTACCTGTTAAAGATATTTCATCATAACCATCCAACGCATAAACTACTCCATAATTTGTGTTCTCTTCTTGTAAAATATAATTATACAAACGCGCAATCTCCAAATTAAATGTCCCTAATAATTGATTTTGTGGCGAACTAGGGTTTACCAAAGGGCCCAATATATTAAAGAAAGTTTTTAACGCCAAAGCTTTTCTAGTTGGCCCAACTGCTTTCATTGCTGGATGAAATTTTGGCGCATGCAAGAAACAGATATTTGCTTTTTCTAAATGCTGCTTCAATATATTTTCATCATTGGTGAATTTATACCCGAAACTTTCTAACATATCAGACGAACCTGATTTTGAAGACACAGAATAATTACCATGTTTTGCTACTTTCTGTCCAGTTCCAGCAACAATGAACGACGTTAGCGTTGAAATATTAAAGGTGTCTTTTCCATCGCCACCAGTACCAACAATATCAATAGTATTATAATCTGATAAATCTACTTTTATTGCCAATTCTAATAATGCTTCTCGGAATCCACTTAACTCGTCAGCAGTAATTGGACGCATCATAAAAACGGTCATAAAAGATGCCAAATGTGCATCATTATACTGCTCTTTTGCAATATTGATGAGCACTTCTTTGGCCTGATTTTTTGTTAGCCTTTTATGCTGATATAGTTGATTTAGTAAATCTTTCATTCTTCTTTGTTATTCCTGAGAAAGCAGGAATCTGTTTTATGCGACTCTGAAACAAGTTCAGAGTGACGCTCATTTTGAATTTGCTTCAATAAAATTTCTAACAATTTGCTCTCCAACATCTGTCAAAATTGATTCTGGATGAAACTGAACCGCATTTATATTAAACTTTTTATGACGAATCGCCATAATTCCTCCATCTTCATCAACAGCAGTTATTTCTAATTCGTTTGGCAAACTATCTTTGTCTGCAATCCAAGAATGATATCTTGCCGCAGGAAATTTATTTGGGACTCCTTGAAACAAAACGGTATCTTCTTTTATTACTTCCATTTCAGTTGCAACGCCATGAAATACTTCGTCCATATTTAGAATTTTTCCGCCAAACACTTCTGTAATTGCTTGTAAACCTAAACAAACTCCAAAAATTGGTTTCTTACCTGCGTACGTTTTAATCACTTCTTTTAAGATTCCTGCTTCATCTGGAATTCCAGGCCCTGGTGATAACATTATGATGTCATAATTTCCAACATCTGAAATCGAAATTTCATCATTACGAAACACCGTAGGAAAAACTCCTGTAATTTTTTCCACCATGTGTACCAAATTATAGGTAAACGAATCGTAATTGTCTAGTATTAATATGTTCATTTTATTCAAAAATTGAATGATTGAAATATTAAAAATTCTTAAATCTTTTAATTTTTCAATCCTTTAATAACTTATATCTTTTCAGCCATAAATAACGCTTTCTTAAGCGCTGCTAATTTATTATTTACTTCCTGTAATTCTTTTTGTTCATCACTGTGTATTACAATTCCTGCTCCTGCTTGATAATACAGTGTATTGTTTTTACTTACAAAAGAACGAATTGCAATTGCCAAATTTACCGAACCATCTAGTCCTATAATTCCAACTGCTCCACCATAAAATCCTCTTGATTGATTTTCGTATTTATCAATCAGTTGCATCGCCTTATATTTGGGTGCTCCACTTAAAGTCCCCGCAGGAAATGTGTCACCCACAATTTCAATTGGATCTCCTTTTATTTCACCTTGTACTGTTGATACCAAATGAATAACATGGCTAAAATATTGCACTTCTTTAAATACCTCAACTTTTACATTATTGGCATGCTTGCTCAAATCGTTTCGAGCCAAATCTACCAGCATAACATGTTCTGCAGTTTCCTTTTTATCTTCTGATAATTTATTGCCCAACTTAATATCTTCTGCCATATTACCCGTTCGCCTATAAGTTCCAGCAATCGGATTGATAATTGCTTTTCCTTTTGATATTTTTATCTGTGCTTCTGGTGATGAACCCATCAATTTAAAACTTCCATAATCAAAATAGAATAAATAAGGTGATGGATTTATTGACCGCAATGCTCTATAAACATTAAATTCATCGCCTTTAAATGATTGACGAAATTGCCTCGATAACACCAATTGAAAAACGTCGCCTCTTTTACAATGTGCTTTTCCTTTTTTTACGTACTCTATAAAATCATCATCTGTACAATTCGAAGATTCCTCACCTACTATTTCAAAATTTTGAGTATTAAAAGTCTGCGCGTCTATGATTGTTTTAATTTCATCAATTCTTGAATCTGTTCCTTCTTCTACATTTTCAATCAGAATCATTTCATCATTAAAATGATTAATGGCTATTACAAATCGATAAAAACTATATTGCAATAATGGGATTGCTGATGGGGCATCTGGATTATTAAACGTAATGTTTTCAAAATACTGAACACTATCAAATGTATTGTAGCCATACAAACCATTGAATGATTTTAAGGAAGCATCACAATCCAACGCAATAAAATTTGAATAGGTATTAAACAAATCATAAAAATTATTGCTGATTTTTTCTTCTTCAATTTTCACTCCGTTATGACTTAAAGACAACACATGATTGTCTGCTTTAATAGTCACCATCGGTTCAATAGCTATAAAAGAAAAACTCTCTTCTTTACTGTGATAATCTGAACTTTCGAGCAATAACGTATTCGCATATACATCGCGTAATCGCAAATACAAACCTACCGGAGTAACCGTATCTGCCATTCTCTTTTTAGTAATCGTTTTAAAATTGATTCTTTTCATTTCGCTTTCTTGTCATTGCGAAGCAAATTTTATTTGCTGTGGCAATCTGTTTATTTATTGAGATACTTCGTTCCGATAATTATCGGAACCGCTCAGTCACCATAACTCGCTTTTATAAAGGTATCATTTTGTTAAATAAAAAAAAGGCTTATCGTGAGATAAGCCTTTTTGATTTTATAGTATAAATATCATATAGTCGTTATTTCTCACTTATCGTTTAAGAGAGTTCCACCACCAAATGCTATTTTTAAAAATTGTCATTGTTTGTTTTATTACACTACAAATGTAACATAGATTTTAAATAAATCAAACAAATATTACAAAAAAAATTACTTCTGTTTAAAAATGATAGACATATCATAAGATACTAATTTTTTAGTTACATATTTCAAATATTAATCGTGTTTTATGTTATAAATTATAACTTAATATGTTATTTTTATTTATAAATTGAAATAATAAATCGTTATTTGCATCGTATTTAAAACAAAATAGAAAATTATGTGCGGAATTGTATGTGCGTTCGACTTAAAAGAAAAATCAGAAGTTTTAAGACCTCAATTATTAGAGATGTCTAAAAAAATTCGTCACCGTGGTCCAGACTGGAGCGGAATATATAGTGATGATAAAGCAATTTTATCTCATGAACGCTTATCGATTGTTGACCCAGTTTCAGGAAAACAACCGCTATTTAGCGAAGATAGAAAGTTGGTGTTGGCTGCAAATGGAGAAATTTATAACCATAGAGAATTGCGTAAGCAGTTTGACGGTAAATACAATTTTCAAACAGAATCTGATTGCGAAGTTATTTTAGCCTTATACAAAGAAAAAGGAGTTGATTTTATTGATGAAATGAACGGAATCTTTGGTTTTGCTATTTATGATGTTGAAAAAGACGAATATTTTATTGCACGTGATCATATGGGAATTATTCCTTTATATATTGGCTGGGATGAAAACGGAACATTTTACGTTGCCTCAGAATTGAAAGCGTTGGAAGGTGTTTGCACCAAAATTGAGCTGTTTCCTCCGGGGCATTATATGAGCAGTAAAGATGGTAAATATGTACAATGGTACAAAAGAGAATGGATTGACTATGATGCTGTAAAAGAAAACCAAACCAGTATTGACGAATTACATGATGCGCTAGAAGCAGCGGTTCACAGACAATTAATGTCTGATGTTCCTTATGGCGTATTATTATCAGGCGGATTAGATTCTTCAGTTATATCAGCCATCGCAAAAAAATATGCCGAAAAAAGAATTGAGTCTAACGACACCCAAGATGCTTGGTGGCCACAACTCCACTCTTTTTCTGTTGGATTAGATGGCTCTCCAGATTTAGCAGCGGCACAGTTAGTTGCAGATCATATTGGTACAATTCATCACGAAATAAAATTTACAATTCAAGAAGGGTTAGATGCCATAAAAGATGTTGTTTATAACTTAGAAACTTATGATGTAACAACAATTAGAGCTTCAACTCCCATGTATTTAATGGCGAGAGTAATTAAATCTATGGGTGTAAAAATGGTTTTATCTGGTGAAGGAGCAGACGAATTATTTGGTGGTTATTTATACTTTCATAAAGCACCAAATGCAAGAGAATTTCACGAAGAAACAGTTCGTAAATTAGAAAAGTTGCATATGTACGATTGTTTAAGAGCCAATAAATCTTTAGCTTCTTGGGGAATTGAAGGGCGTGTTCCATTTTTGGATAAAGAATTTATGGATGTTGCAATGCGCATCAATCCACAAGACAAAATGATTAATGGTGAGCGTATGGAAAAATGGGTCATCAGAAAAGCATTTGAAAAATATTTACCAGAAAGCGTTGCTTGGAGACAAAAAGAACAATTTTCTGATGGAGTAGGATATTCTTGGATTGATACTTTAAAAGAAGTGGTTGCAAAAGAGGTCAGCGACGAACAATTGGCAAATGCTAAATACAAGTTCCCAATTCAAACGCCGACATCAAAAGAAGAGTTTTATTACCGCTCAATTTTTGCAGAACACTTCCCTTCAGATACCGCTGCATTGTGTGTACCTCAAGAAGCATCCGTTGCTTGTAGTACAAAAATTGCATTGGAATGGGACGAATCATTTAAAAACATGAATGACCCAAGTGGGCGTGCTGTTGCAAATGTGCATGATGATGCTTATTAAATAAAAGCACCTATTCAATTATTTAAAAATCCTTCAAGTTTTACTTGGAGGATTTCTTATATTTGACAAACTCAAAATTTTTATACCTAAATTTTATCAAAAATGAAAAAAATATTTTTATCTACACTAATCATTGCTACATTAATAAGCTGTAAAACTGACTCAAAAGTTAACAGCACTACTAAAGTTGATGCGCAAACATTTTTAAATGAGTACACGGAAAAATTTCAAAAATTATATTACGCATCAGCAGAGGCAGAATGGGCTGCAAATACACATATTGTTGCTGGAGATACATTAAATGCATATAACGTACAAGTTACAGGTGAAGCAATTGCTAAATTTACTGGAAGTAAAGAGGTAATTGAAAAAACACGTGCTTTTTTAGAGCAAAAAGACCAATTAGAATTGGTTCAAATTAGACAATTAGAAGGAATTTTATACAGCGCTGCTAATAATCCACAAACAGTTTCAGAAATTGTATCAAAAAGAATTGCTGCAGAATCTGCTCAAAATGAAACCTTATTTGGTTTTGATTTTAAAGTTGATGGTAATTCAACTACTACTGGAGATATTGATGCTATTTTAAGAGAATCAGATGATTTATCTGTCCGATTAAAAAACTGGGAAGCATCTAAAGAAGTCGGAATAGAATTAAAAGGAGGACTTGAAAACTTAGTTGCGCTTCGTAATCAAACGGTACAAGCCTTGGGTTATGATGATTATTTCTCTTACCAAGTTTCTGAATATGGAATGACACGCGGAGAAATGATGGTTGAAATGAAAAAAATGGTACAAGAAGTTTGGCCTTTATTTCGTGAACTACATACTTGGACACGTTATAATTTAGCGAATAAATACAAACAAGAAGTTCCTGAATATCTTCCTGCGCATTGGTTACCAAACAGATGGGGACAAGATTGGAGTGCTTTGGTAAATGTTGAAGGATTGGATTTAGATTCGGCATTAAAAGATAAAGATCCTGAATGGATGGTAAAAGAGGGTGAAGACTTTTTTGTAAGCATTGGATTTGATCCGTTACCAAAAAGTTTTTATGAAAAATCAAGTATGTTTCCGCTACCTGCTGGAACCAATTATAAGAAAAACAATCACGCAAGCGCATGGCATATGGATTTAGAAAATGATTTGCGTTGTTTAATGAGTATCGACCCAACTGCAGAATATTATGAAACTATTCATCATGAATTAGGACATATTTATTATTACCAAGCCTATACAAATCCAGACGTGCCAGTACTTTTAAGGGGTGGCGCAAATAGAGGTTATCATGAAGCTTTCGGTAGTTTGTTAGGGCTGGCAGCAATGCAACAACCATTTTTAGCAGCAAAAGGATTAGTTGATGCAGATGCAAAAGTTGATAAAATGCAATCTTTATTAAAAGATGCTTTAAACTATGTTGTTTTTTTACCCTTTTCTGCTGGTGTAATGCCTGAGTTTGAAAATTCTTTGTATGCCGAAAATCTTTCAAAAGATGAATACAACAAGAAATGGTGGGAATTGGCAAAGAAATACCAAGGAATGGTTCCACCATCAGAGAGAGGGGAAGAATTTTGTGATGCTGCTTCAAAAACACACATCAATAATGATGCGGCACAATATTATGATTATGCAATTTCATATATTTTATTATTCCAATTTCACGACCATATTGCAAAAAATATATTAAAACAAGACCCGCATGCAACCAATTATTTTGGAAGTAAAGAAGTAGGAACTTTTTTATATGACATTATGAAACAAGGCGCTAACTGCGATTGGAATGAAGTATTAAAAGAAAACTTAGGAAGCGGCATGAGTGCAAAACCTATGTTAGATTATTTTGCTCCTTTAATGGATTATTTAAAAGAACAAAATAAAGGAAGAGAACATACGCTGCCAGAAAGTATTTAAATAATTTTGACTAAAAACAAAACCCGCCAATTGGCGGGTTTTGTTTTTTTATTGAGATTCTTCACTTACGTTCAGAATGACAATTCACTTTATAATAAGGCTCCCAAATAACGTTCAGAATCTAAAGCAGCCATACATCCAGTTCCAGCAGCAGTTACTGCTTGTCGGTATTCATGATCTTGCACATCACCAGCAGCAAATACACCCGGTAAATTGGTTTTTGTAGATTTTCCTTTGGTGATTAAATAACCAACTTCATTCATATCTAAAACGCCTTTAAATAGTTCTGTATTTGGTTTATGACCAATTGCAATAAAAACTCCTGTAACAGGAATCTCATGTTTCTTGTTGGTTTGATTATTAACTACACGGACTCCATTAACTACATTATCACCTAACACTTCATCTAATTCAGTATTATATAAAACAGTAATATTTTCTGTTTTTTCAACACGATGTTGCATCGCTTTAGAAGCACGCATATAATCTTTACGCACAAGAATCGTAACTGTTTTACATATGTTTGATAAATAAGTTGCTTCTTCTGCAGCGGTATCTCCAGCTCCAACAACAATTACATCTTGCCCTTTGTAAAAGAAACCATCGCAAGTGGCACAAGCCGAAACGCCTCCACCTATTAATCGTTGCTCACTCTCTAACCCTAAATATTTAGCAGTTGCTCCTGTTGAAATAATTACAGTTTCTGCTTCAATCTTCTTATTTTCATCAACAACTATCTTGTGAATTCCGCCAACTTCGTTACTAAATTCAACTTTAGTTACCAATCCAAATCTAACTTCTGTACCAAAACGTTCTGCTTGATTTTTAAAATCTTCCATCATCATCGTTCCATCTGTTCCTTTTGGATATCCTGGATAATTATCAACCTCAGTTGTGGTTGTTAGCTGACCACCCATTTGCATTCCCGTGTACATTACAGGTTTTAAATCTGCTCTTGCAGCGTATATTGCTGCGGTATATCCTGCAGGTCCTGAACCAATAATTAAGCACTTTATTCTTTCTATTGTATCTGACATAATTTCATCATTTTATTGTGAAACAAAAATAGAATATTTCCTTTTTTCTACTTGATTTTGTTTATAAGTTTTTACAATGCATTTATAACTTTATCTAATAGACGCTTTTGACGTTAGATACCCTAAACATTACACTAAAATACTTTCTAAAGGCATTGATAAATTAATAATATATTATATATTTGCAACCCGAAAAACTTCGGGGTGTAGCGTAGCCCGGTTATCGCGCCTCGTTTGGGACGAGGAGGTCGCAGGTTCGAATCCTGCCACCCCGACCATTTAAAACCCTTTCAAACATTGTTTGTAAGGGTTTTTTTATTTTATTCCTTCTTTTCGAATTAACAAAACCTTAATTCAATCGTCTGGTAAAAAAAGTACCTTTACATTAAAAAATGAAAATGAAAAACCTCATCTATTCAATCACTATACTACTAAGTTCAAGTGTTTATTGTTTAGCACAAGAATCTATAAGTGCAACTTTAATAGATTCAACTTTACAAAAACCAGTTCCTTTTGCCACTATTACTTTAAATAATTCTTATGGTGTTGTAAGTAATTCTTCGGGGTATTTTTTACTTCACTTCAATAAAGAAATTACCAAACACGACTCCTTATTTATTAGTTGCATGGGGTTTGAAACCAAACATATTGCTTTAAAAAACTTCAAGGATTCCTTAATAACTTTAAATGCAAAAACTTTTGAGTTGAATGAGGTTTTGATTACAAACGAAAACTTAACTGCTGATGAAATCATATCAAAAGTAAAAGAAAATTTAAATTCTAATTATGACTTTGATTATTTAAAAAGTACCGTTTTTTATCGGGAATCTAATTTTACAAATGTTTTAAAAAAAGAAGTAAAAATAAAGAAAACGACCATTCCAGAATTTAATCAACAATTTTTTGATAGCATTACAAACTCAATGCCCTCAAAATCTCATTATTATTCTGAACTTTTAGGAGTTAAATACAGACATTACAAACAAGATGGAGAACAGAAATTAGACATCTTAAAAGCATCTGAACTATATGATAAAAACAATGAAATTACGTTTAATAGTTTTGAAGAACGCATCAATTCAATTATAAGGAAAAACGTGAAACCAGACTCTTATTTCAAAATTAAATCAGGGGTTTTTGGCTCAAAAGAAGAAATAGATTCTACCATATTTAATAGTGCAATTGATAAAGAATCATCACAGTTTATTGAAGAGCAGCGAAAAAAAGAGAAAGCGAAAAAAGCTAATTTTTTAAGAACCCGCCTAAATTCTATGACAAAATTGGAAAAGAAAAGTTTAATTTTTGAAGAGTCTCCTCTCAATTTTCTTAATAAATCTAGCAAGTATAAATTCGAACTGGTAGATTATGTTTTTTTAAATGAAAAATATGTTTACAAAATCTCTTTCACACCAAAAAGAAACGCTGAATATAAAGGGGTGCTTTATATTAATTTAGAAGATTTTGCCATTGAAAGGTTTGACTATGAAAATGTAAAAGCGCTAAAAAGTTTTAGCCTTTTAGGGATTTCATATAAATACACTTTACATCAAGGCACATACATTTATACAAAAAACGAAAAAAATAAATATGTATTAAAATACGCCGAAACAGTAAGCGAAAATACTTTTGGGGTTGACAGACCTCTAAAAATTATTGAAAAAAACAAACATGTTAAAGGTAGAAGAAAACAAAATGAAATTTCTGCTACTATTAATTTCACCATATTAAATAGAGAAAAAAGAGAGTTGGTGAGTTTTGAGAGTACATCTATTACAAAATATGAGTTCAATAATTTTAAAGAAAAAGCGAATGTTAGCGCAACTTACTTACCCGTTTACGATCCGGATTTTTGGAAAGGATACGACGTTATAGAACCAAATAAAGCCATTAAATCATTTAAAAGTATTGAATCTTTTTAATTAAATATCATATCTTTGTTTAAACTAAAAAATTAACTACAATGAAAAATTTACTTACATTATTATTTGTTTTCGTACTTACCGTAGGATTATCAATTTCAACAAGTGCACAAGAAGTCAAAAAACTTTTAGACAAAAGTGAAGGGAGTCATGGAAACGCATTAAACTTATTTTTCGGATTTGGGAATGATTTTACAGTTAATGGGCATTATGAATTTGGTTTAACAAATGATATTACAGTTTCTCCCGTTGCAAGAATTCGATTTGGAGACAATACTGGTTTGGCCTTAGGAGCGAGAGCCGATTTCTATTTTGATCGTTTATTAAAACTCACACAACCATGGGATATTTATGCCGGTGTAGATGCTATGTTTGATTTTGATACCGATTTTGATATTCATGGTCACATGGGTGTTGAATATTTATTTACTAGTAAATGGGGACTAATTGCAGAATTTGGATTTGGTGATATTTCTTCAGGTTCTTTAGGCGTAGGCATACATTTTTAATCTATTTCGCACAACATAAATCAAAGGTTTTTTATTTAGTAATTTTGCTAAGACTCCTAAAAATAATAGTATGCTAATAATTGGTATTGCCGGCGGAACAGGAAGTGGTAAAACAACTGTTGTTCAACAAATTTTAAATGAATTACCTGAAAATGAAGTTGGAGTAATTTCTCAAGATCATTACTACAAAGAAACTAATGAGTTAAGTTATGAGCAGCGTACAAAAATAAATTTTGACCATCCAAATTCAATAGATTTTGATTTATTAGTTCAGCAGTTAAGTAAACTAAAAACAGGTGAAGTTATTGATCAACCTATTTATTCATTTGTTACACATAATAGAACTAAGGATACGGTAAAAACACATCCAACAAAAGTGCTGATTGTAGAAGGAATTCTTATATTTAACAATGTTGAATTACGTAATTTATGTGACATCAAAATATTTGTACATGCTGATGCCGATGAGCGATTAATTCGTCGTTTAAAACGTGATATTCAAGAGCGTGGTCGAGATTTAAATGAAGTGTTAAACAGATACAAAAACACACTTAAACCAATGCACAATCAATTTATTGAACCCACAAAAAACTTTGCCGATATTATTATCCCTAATGATAGATACAACACCGTTGCAGTTGATATTGTTAGAACTGTAATTGCTGAGAAACTTTCGTAAAATGACTTTAAAACAATTAAAGGAAAACAAATTTTTGCGTTTCATAAGCAATCGATATGTAATTATATTTATTGCTTTTGCCGTTTGGATGCTTTTTTTTGATGAAAACTCTTTTTTTGTTGATCGAAAATTCAACCAAACCATAGACAAGTTAGAAGCCGACAAAGAATTTTATTTAAAAGAAATTAAAAAAGATACCCAAAAAATAAATGAATTAGAAAATCTAGAAAAATTAGACAAGTTTGCCCGTGAAGAATACAAGATGAAAAAGGAGAATGAAGATATCTATATAATTGAATTCGACACCATCAAAAAGAAATAAGTATGAGCACTTTTTTGTTTGATGATTTTACTCCTATTCCAGAAAAACAATGGAAACAAAAAATTCAATTCGATCTTAAAGGTAAAGATTACAACGAAACACTTTTAACGCATACCATTGATGGCATTACTATCAACCCAATTTACCATAAAGATTCGTATCAGCAATTAAATACTACTTCTAATCTTGTAGATTTTAATATTTGTCAGTCTATTTTTATTGCTGATGAAAAAATTGCGAATTATATTGCAATTAATGCATTAAAAAAAGGAGCAAACAGCATTTTGTTTAAAGCCTCCGAACCTTTTGATATTACAGTCGTTTTAAAAGATATTCCTACGAATTCAGAAATTCAATTTGACCTGCTATTTTTATCTGAAAGTTTTATTGACGATCTGATAAAACATACAAAAAATTTCAACTTATTTTTAAATATTGACCCAATTGGTCATCAAACTAAAACCGGTAATTGGTTTCATTCAATTCAAAAAGATTTTGAAATTCTTAATAATTTAAATGCCAAAACAAATTCTGACACCACCACTTTAAGCATCAATACCACTCAATATCAAAATGCGGGCGCAACTATTATTCAACAAGTTGCTTATGCGTTATCTCACGGATATGAGTATTTGAATTATATTTATAATCACAATTCAGACATAAAAACGCTTCCAATTAACGTTTCTTTTTCTGTTGGAAGTAATTATTTTTTCGAAATTGCTAAATTGAAAGCCTTTCGATATTTGTGGAGATTAATTACTGCTAATTTTGACATTGAAAGTCAACTTCATATTACCGCAATTCCAACCAAACGCAATAAAACTATTTATGATTACAACACCAATATGCTACGGACAACCTCCGAATATATGAGTGCCATTTTAGGTGGTGCTGATACTATTTGTAGTTTGGCGTACGATAGTGTTTATCACAAAAAGAACGAGTTTGGAGAACGAATTGCAAGAAATCAACTATTGATTCTAAAAGAAGAAAGTTATTTTAAAAACGCCAATGAATTTGCAAACGGAAGTTATTATATAGAATCTTTAACCAAAGAAATTGCTGAAAAAGCACTAGCACTTTTTAAAGATATTGAACAAAATGGCGGATTCTTAAAACAACTGAAAGAAGGAACTATACAGCGAAAAATAAAAGAAGTTGCAACTAAAGAACAGCAGCTATTTGATAATGGAAAATTGGTAATTCTCGGCACCAATAAACATCCGAATAAAGAAGACCGGATGAAAGACGAGCTCGAAATTTATCCGTTTGTAAAAACCAACCCGATAAAAACATTAATTGAACCTATTATTCAAAAAAGATTATCAGAAAAACTAGAACAAGAGCGATTGAAAAATGAAGCGTAAAGACGTACAACATATCAAAATAGAGACTAAAAATTCTAGGCTTGAAACTAAAAGTTTTGAGCATGAAGATTTTGTTGCTGGTATTCCACCTTTTTTGCGTGGCCCGTATTCTACAATGTATGTCCGCCGACCGTGGACAATCCGTCAATATGCTGGCTTTTCAACTGCAAAAGAGAGCAATGCCTTTTATAGGCGAAACTTAGAAGCAGGCCAAAAAGGATTGTCAGTTGCATTTGATTTGGCAACACATCGCGGTTATGATTCTGATCACGAACGCGTACAAGGCGATGTTGGAAAAGCAGGTGTAGCAATTGATTCCGTTGAAGATATGAAAATTTTGTTCGATCAAATTCCGTTAGATCAAATGTCGGTTTCTATGACAATGAACGGAGCAGTATTACCAATCTTGGCGTTTTATATTGTTGCTGCAGAAGAGCAAGGTGCTGACATTGAATTATTATCTGGCACAATTCAAAATGATATTTTAAAGGAATTTATGGTGCGTAACACCTATATCTACCCACCAAATCAATCCATGAAAATTATTGCGGATATTTTTGATTTCACCACTAAAAATATGCCGAAATTTAACAGCATTTCAATTTCTGGGTATCACATGCAAGAGGCTGGAGCAACACCAGAAATAGAATTAGCGTACACGTTGGCGGATGGTCTAGAATATATTAAAACTGGCTTAGCAACCGGAATGAAAATTGACGACTTCGCTCCTCGCCTTTCCTTCTTTTGGGCGATTGGAATGGATCACTTTAGAGAAATTGCGAAGCTTAGAGCTGCACGATTGTTATGGGCAAAAATTGTAAAACAATTCAATCCGAAAAATCCAAAATCATTAGCATTACGAACGCATTGCCAAACTAGCGGATGGAGCTTAACAGCTCAAGACCCTTTTAACAATGTTGCGAGAACAACCATTGAGGCAATGGCTGCTGTTTTTGGCGGCACCCAAAGTTTACATACAAATGCATTGGACGAAGCCATTGCATTACCGACTGATTTTTCTGCAAGAATTGCAAGAAATACTCAAATTTATTTACAAGAAGAAACACAAATTACAAAAACGGTAGATCCTTGGGCTGGCAGTTATTATGTAGAATCTTTAACGGAAGAATTAGTCTCGAAAGCTTGGGAATTAATGCAAGAAGTTGAAGAACTTGGCGGAATGACAAAAGCCATTGAGAAAGGGATTCCGAAACTTAAAATTGAAGAAGCATCAGCAAAAAAACAAGCACGAATTGATAGTGAGCGAGATACTATTGTTGGCGTGAATGCATATAAACTTAAAAAAGAGGATGACTTACATATCTTAGAAGTAGATAATGATGCCGTTAGAAATTCTCAAGTACAACGCTTAAATCAATTAAAAAACAACAGAAATTCTGACTCCGTACAACAAAATTTAGAGGATTTAACTGCTTGTGCAAAATCAGGTAACGGAAATTTATTAGATTTAGCAATAAAGGCTGCTCGAAACAGAGCTACATTAGGCGAGATCTCAACAGCATTAGAAACAATTTTCGGTAGATACAAAGCAACCACAAACACCATTTCAGGCGTGTATAGTAAAGAAATAAAAAACGATAAACACTTTCAACTGGCTTCAGAATTAGCAAACAAATTTGCAGAATTAGATGGTAGAAGACCACGAATTATGGTCGCCAAAATGGGGCAAGACGGCCATGATAGAGGTGCTAAAATTGTCGCCACCAGTTTTGCAGATTTAGGGTTTGATGTTGATATTAGTCCGCTATTTCAAACACCTAAAGAAGTTGCCAAACAAGCAGTTGAAAACGATGTGCATGTTTTAGGAGTTTCTTCATTGGCTGCAGGTCATAAAACATTAGTTCCTCAAGTAATTTCAGCCCTTAAAAATTATGGCCGAGAAGATATTAAAGTAATTGCGGGTGGTGTAATTCCACCTCAAGATTATGAATACTTATTCAACGCTGGCGTGGTTGGTGTATTTGGTCCTGGAACAAAAATTGCCAAAGCGGCCATTGACATTTTGCAATTATTGATAGAAAATTTGAATGACTGATCTTCAATAAAGAAACAAAAAAATATTATAAAAGAATGTTAGTCTGAGCCTGTCGAAGACTAATTTAGTATTTCATATTTTAAAACTTCGACAAACTCAGTTTGACAGTAATCCTTGAATTTATATAGTTTCATTAAAATTCTAACAATTATAAGAAACTACACTTTTTTGATTATAAGTTCAATACACCATTTTCTGCTGCTGCAAAATCATTCCATTTATAAGCATCTGCTTGTTCGTCGTTTAAATAAACACCATCTGCAATATAACGGAACTCGTATGAAGTATCTTTTTCTAAATCTACTGTTACTTTAAACTTTCCGTTTTTAAACTTTTTTAAAGGAGTCGCATCTGTATTCCAGTTGTTAAAATTACCTACTGCAACTATTTTTTCCGCTTCTATTCCATCCAATTCAAAAGTTACTTTACAAACTGGTTTAGATTTTAAATATTTTTTTTTGATTGCCATTTAAGTTTTATTTATAAATTTAACGGCAAAAATATATCTTTATATTCTATTTAGGAAATATCAAACTTGTAATAATTCATAATAATAAAAGACAATAATGATAATACCTTAACAAAATTACAGAAATATTAAATATAATCATTTAAAAAATACAATACATAAAGAATGTAAAAAAAATAAATTTAATTGTTTTTTGTATTAATATTTATAGTAATTTCGCACTCTCAAATTTTAATTAAAATGAATTCAGCGAAAATAAATAAAGCAGAAACAAAACTAGGAGTTAAGACTTATTACTTAACACAATCTAAAACGATAACATGGAATTTGAAGCGTCGCTTTTAATCCATATTATTTTAAACAAAAAAAAACCTCAATTTGAGGTTTTTTTTTGTTTAAAATAATATGCAAACCAATCTCCTTTTAACCAAGATCTACTAATTTACTTTTCATTTCAATTAGTAAATTGTTCACTTCAAATGAAAATTCATTGGAATGTAAAGAATAATATTCGCCTAATTCGATAGCCTTTTCAAGATGTTCTTTTGCTATACTTCCTTCTTTTATTAAAGAATTGTAATACATCACTTGAGATAGCAATTGTATTTTTTGTAAATAATCAACATTTATATCTGAAAAGAATTTGATGATTTCAGCAATGTCAGTTTTAAGAAAAAAAGAAACATTGTTACCAAAAAGTTTGTAGGTTTCAGCAATTTGTATTTTAGCTAGTTCCGTTTCGCCACTTTCTATATTATTCAAAATTTTGTTCATGGAATCTATTAACAACTGAAATAACCGCATTAAATAATCTTTTTCAATCATAACTGTTACTTAGATTTTATCAATTTTTAAATCTGTAATAATTAAGAAGAAACACAAATGGCAATTGCATAACAAGTATAAAAACTATTTATTAATTTCAGTGGGCGGCTTTCCAAATAATCCTGCTTTAAAATTTTCCCAATCAGAAAATATTGCATTCAAAAAAATAAAAGTGAATATTCCGATGATTATTTTATGTTTCTTTTTCATGTAGTGTGTTTTCTTTAGCGCAATGTAATAATTATTTTGCAAATGAAACAGATTATAAGTGCTACTTGCAAAATACTTCTACGGTTATTCATACGGGAGCTAGAGGGAAAAAGAACACCAAAGATATTACCACACAGTTGTATAAGATATGAGAGAAAATGGAATACCTAAACCTAATTAAAACTCTAATAGCAGAAAATAAAAGAGAGGATATAAAAGTTAATGTAATTAAACCAATTGTGACGATAACCTCCTCTTCTGAATAGTTTTTTAAATGACTTAGTGCAAATAATAGGGTCAATCCATAGAAAATATAACTATACCTCTCTGAATATATTTTAAAAAAAATATAGTAATACTTTTATTAAAAAGCATATAAAGAATTATAAAAAAACAACTTAAGATTATACTTTCTTTTATTGAAGGAATGATTAGTAGTGCAGAAATAGGAATAGTCACTAAAAAAACAAAACCAAATACTCTTTTTACTTTTTTTTAGTGGAAGCCTAAAAATAATCTCTTCAAAAATTGGAATAACTAAGCCTATAATTAAAATTTGTTCTAGAAAGGAGTGTTTAGAAATTAGCGATTCTAACTCACTTGAGTCGGTTTTTGTTATAAATGAAACAAATAACAAGTTGATGAAAAGATTTATTACTGTGAAAATAAAAACCCATTTTATTTTTAAAATAACTTTTATTATATATTGGAGTTTTTATGAACTTTATTATTCTTTTCAATTTTTTTCTTTCTTTTTTTAATCAAAGGGATAAAAACATCTACAACTAAAACACAAAGAATTAATAGATAGAGTAGTAATTTTCTAAAAGGAAACTCAATATGCATAAAAGATGCTATAACTACAATTATAAGTAGAGCGTTAAAAAACCATTTTAAATATATCATAATTTAATCTGTAAAGGGGTATCTATGAAGTTAATATGACAGTGAAGTATAGAAACTCCATAGATGTTTTTTATTTAATAAGAGGCGCCAACTGTAATTCCTCCTTGATTAATATAAGTATGACCTCCACCATCACAACTCACTTCATGTATTACTGCCATAAGCAGAGCTATTCTTCTAAGCGCTTCAATCCAACCTCCATCAACACTTCTAATCTCCATAGCATCCATTTCTTGAACACCGTAATTTTCTAAATTTTTCATAATTTAAAGTTTTAAAATTAAACATTTATTTTACCAAAACGCTAAAACGTGCACTTTTTATTGTTTTGATACTGCTAATGTATGTTTGCTCACTGCACTAACCTTGCAGTCATAAAGTTTTTAATTATGAATACAGTAAGAACAAACAAAGCCGAAGCTAAATTAGGTGTTAAAACATATTTTTTTAACAAACTCAAAAACTATAACATGGAATTTGAAGCGTCGCTTTTAATCCATATTATTTTAAACAAAAAAAAACCTCAATTTGAGGTTTTTCGTTTAAAATCTAGAGCAAACCAATTACACGGTATCTATACTTGTTAATGTATTGAAATTAAAAAACGAATATAATTTTTTCGTTCTTTTAACTAAAAGTACTATAAAATTATTAGACTTATCCGTACCTTTGCGCAAACATTTTGACGCTTAGAAATGAAGAAATTAGCAGACATTTTATTTTCAACAAGACTTACAGGAATATTGTTTATTGTTTTTGCAGCAGCAATGGGAATCGCTACATTTATTGAAAACGATTACGGTACTCAAACAGCAAAAGCATTAATTTATAACTCCTGGTGGTTTGAAGCAATTTTTATCTTTTTTGGAATTAATTTTTTTGGAAATATTTTTAGATACAGACTGTATAAAAAAGAAAAATGGCCGGTACTATTTTTTCATCTTTCGTTTTTACTCATCATAATTGGCGCTGGCATAACAAGATATGTTAGTTACGAAGGAATTATGCCAATTATTGAAGGCGAGTCGAGTAATATAATGTATTCAGAAGCTATCTATTTTGAGGTTACTGCACATGACAATAAACAACAAAAAGTTTATACGCCAGAAAAAGTTTTATTATCAGCATTAGGAACACCTAGTTATACATTTTCAGATGATTTTAAAGGAACTAATTTCAAATTTAACTTAGTTGCATATACGCCTTTTGCAAAAGAAGTGTTTGTAGAAGATGAAAACGGAGCTGACTATTTACATTTTGTTGAGTCTACTTCAGGCTCTCGTCATGACCATTATATTAAAAAAGGAACCAGTGAATTAATTCACAATGTATTGATTGGTTTTGACAACTTAGGCAACAACTCCATAGATGTTTATTCTGAAGGCAATCAACTTAAAATAAAAACAACATTTGACGGAACTTACTTAAGAATGGCTGATCAATTTAACGGAACTATTACAAAAGATTCTGTTCAAGATTTAGCATTATTATCATTACACCAACTAGCAGGTTTGAGTTTTGTAATTCCAACTCCTTCTATTAAAGGGTCGCATAAAACCGTTAAAGGAATACGCGATGAAAATCCGATAGACCGATTAACTTTTGATGTAACAGTTGGTGAAGAAACCCAGCAATTAGTAATTAATGGCGGACAATATAATATTGAAAATCCTGAAAGAATTAGTGTTGGCGGTTTAAATTTTAGAGTAAATTACGGCTCACGTCAATTAACACTTCCATTCCATATTAAGCTACGTGATTTTCAGTTAGAAAATTATCCTGGCTCTCAAAGCCCGATGTCTTATGCAAGTGAAATTACGGTAATTGATCCAAAAGAAACCTTTGATTTTAGAATTTACATGAATAATATTCTGAACTACAAAGGTTATAAATTCTTTCAATCGAGTTATAATATTACGGATGAATATGAAGAGACGAGGCTTTCTGTAAATCATGATTCGTGGGGAACCAACATTACTTATGTGGGTTATTTTATATTGTTTTTAGGGTTGATTTTGATACTGTTTGTTAAGAACACACGTTTTTCCTATTTACGAAATAGCCTTAGAAAGATTGAATCTAAAAAAGCCGCTTTAACCTTGGCGCTACTCTTGAGTATTAGTTTTGGGTTTTCTCAACATCAGCAACGTCAATTTAACGAAACTCAAATTGATTCCATATTAAATGTAAATGCAGTAGATATCAATCATGCAGATAAGTTTAGTAGAATAATTATTCAAGATACCGGTGGCCGTATGAAACCAGTTCATACATACGCATCTGAACTTCTTAGAAAAGTTAGCAAAAAAGACACTTACAAAGGGTTGAATGCAAATCAGGTATTTATTTCAATTCAACAGAACCCACGTTTTTGGTTCAACACACCAATTATCTATATTAAAAAAGACAATACTAAATTACGTGATATTATTAGCATTCCTCACGATCAAAAATACGCTCGCCTTTCTGATTTCTTTACAGAAAAAGGAGTCTATAAAATAGCAGAATTACAAGAAAAGGCTTTCAAGAAAAAAATAAAAAATAAATTTGAAAACAGTGTAATTGATGTCAGCAATCGTGTAAATATCTTTTACGCTGCTGTTTTCGGTAATTTGTTTGCCATTTTCCCTATACCTGATGATGAAACTAACAAGTGGGTCTCTCAAAACGAATTACACCTTGCAAAATACAGTGGCATAGATTCTGTTTTTGTGAAACAAATTTTACCGGCCTATTTACAAACCTTATTAGAATCAAAAGAAAATAATGACTACACACAATCTGATGAAATACTAGAAGGCATTATTAAATTTCAACAAAAATATGGAAGTGAAGTATATCCGAGTGAGCGGAAGATTGACTTAGAAATTTTCTATAACGAGTACGATATTTTCAAAAACCTCTTCTGGCAATATTTGTTGGCCGGTATTTTCTTATTTATTGTAACTATCATTAATATTTTCAACAGTTCGAAAATTATAAAACTTCTCATCAAAATAGGAAGCATTATAGTGCTACTTCTTTTTGCGTATCACACAATTGGACTTGGAATCAGATGGTATATTTCTGGACATGTACCTTGGAGTAATGGCTATGAATCTATGATTTACATTGCTTGGGCTACGATGTTATTTGGTTTGATCTTCGGAAAAAAATCTACATTAACGGTAACAGCAACGGCATTTGTAACTTCAATGATTTTAATGTTTGCGCACATGAATTGGATGGATCCTGAAATTGCAAACTTAGTTCCAGTACTAGATTCTTATTGGATAATAATTCACGTTTCTATAATCGTGGCAAGTTATGGTCCGTTTACGCTAAGTATGATATTAGGCTTACTAGTATTATTTTTAATGGTAATGACTACTAAAAACAACAAGAAAAAAATTGGCCTCATTATAAAAGAAATTACCATAATTAATGAAATGTCGATGACACTTGGTTTAATTCTCTTAATTATAGGTAATTTCTTAGGTGGTATTTGGGCCAATGAAAGTTGGGGGCGATATTGGGGTTGGGATCCAAAAGAAACCTGGGCGTTGATTAGTATTATGATTTATGCGTTTGTTTTACACACACGTTTAATTCCTGGCTTAAGAGGTCGTTTTACTTTTAATGTATTAGCAATCTTTTCGTTCGCTTCTATTTTAATGACTTATTTAGGTGTAAATCATATGTTATCTGGTTTGCATTCTTACGCACAAGGAGAAGCTGCAGAAGTGCCAATTCAAATATGGGGATGGTTGTTATTCTCAATTGTTCTAAGCATCGGAGCATATTATAAGTTTAGAAAACATTATAAAAAATAATTGCAATTAAGTAACTTTGTAATCTCAAATTCAAAAATACAATATGTTTAATAAATATATAAAATTAGTAATCGCAGCTGGAATCATTACGTTGGCTATTTTTCAATTTATTGATGGCAACATCATGAATGGAATCTCGTTGATTTTTTTAAGTGGAATTTTTATATTTTTCTATTATAAAAATGAATTTATTCTATTGGCGTTTTTACAATTACGTAAACAAGACTTTGAAAAATGCCGGAAATGGTTGAGTTACATCAAAAACCCAAGTACTGCATTAATAAAAAAACAAGAAGGCTACTATAATTTTCTACAAGGAATTATGGTTTCTCAAACCAATTTAACATTGGCTGAAAAATACTTCAAAAAAGCATTGAGTTTAGGCTTATCAATGGGGCATGATACCGCAATGGCAAAATTACAATTAGCAGGAATTGCATTATCTAAAAACCGTAAACAAGAAGCAACCAAATTAATGACTGACGCCAAAAAATTAGACAAGCATGGCATGTTAAAAGATCAAATAAAAATGATGAAAGACCAGATGAAAAAAGCACCTGGCATGAATCATCATCAAATGAGAGGAAGAATTAAGAGATAAGGTTAAAAGTTACATTTAAACAGAGCAAAGGCGATGGGATTCCATCGCCTTTTTTGTTTTAATAGCTTCTAATCAATACTTATCAATTCTAAATTCTCTTGATATTGAATTAAAAAGACACCATTATTTTCTGTACTACCAAATAGTTTTTTAGAATAATCGAACTTTGTAATTACACGTTCAGAAACACCAAGTTTAGCGCCCTCATTAAAATCGTCTGAATTTGACAAGCGCATTAATGCATCATACGTTACATCAAAACCTCTAGTCGCAAAAACAGAAGGTCGCACATGGTTTTTTGATTTATACATTTTTTGAAAAATTCGCAATTCAGCACTTGAAACATCTGTAAATTCAACAGCTGGAAACGTATAACTTAATCTTGCTAATTGATTGTTACTAACAGTTTTAAAATTAGCTCCTTTGTTAAAGCCAAATAAGCGAATAACTCTTTTTTCATAAGGCATTACCCCTAAATTATTTACCACATCTGCAGTAACAATATTATCATCGCTTGCTAAAATTACCCAATTATTTTTTTGAAGCGCATCAATAACTTTAATAAATCGTTTTTTAGAAATATATCCATCTTTTGGCTTTAAAATGGTAATATCATTAATAGTATTTGCTCTTAATTTAGCCAGTAACTGATTAACCTTTGAAGATGAAGCGTTACTATTATCGCCAACAATAATTACTTTTTCACCATCATAAGATTCTAATAAATAATTGAGTAATTTTTCTTCTAATAAAATTTTATTCGGAGCAACTTTTACCAAATTAGCATCCGAAATAAACGCTTGATTTTTAGAATACATAGGTGCAATTACAGGAATTTCAACTGCTTTTGAAACTTGCTTTGCATTCTTTAAAAATAATGGACCAACAATTACATCAACATTTTCAAAATTATAATTTCTTAAAATTGAAGCAATTTTATTGGAACTGTTTTGAGTATCAATAACATCAATAGTTATACTCATTCCTTGTTTTCGAAGTGAATCTATAGCAATTAAAGCTCCAGCATGAAAATCTGTAACAATATTTAATAAGCTGTTATTCCATTTAAATGCAGGATTATCAATAGCAATAGAATTTAATTTATAAGGTAACATCAAAACAATATTCAAAGGTTTATCTGTAATTTCATCAGCAAATAAATTCAAATTTCTCTCTATTTCTTCAGATGATTTTTCGCCTATCTTAATATTCATTCCTAGATTCAATCCATCTTTCAAAGCAGGGTTCATTTCGAACAATTCTTCCTCAGAAATATTATATTTTTTGGTCAAATTATATACCGTGTCATCTTTAACAACAAGATGCATAATTGCATTTGGATCAACAACTTCTGCTGTAACTTCAACAACTTCTATTTCTGTTTCTGTTTCTGTTTCTGTTTTAGTTGGAATCTGTATTATTCTTCCAGCACTTAAATTATCACCAGTTAAGTTATTTATTTCCTTAATTGCATCAACTGTCACTCCATATTTTTGAGCAATACTAAATAAAGTTTCCTTTTTTTGAACCGTATGAAAACCATCATCAACTCCTTGATTAGCAGCATAACTTTTATTCGGAATGATAATAACTGTATTTGGTTTTGGCTTTTTAGAAACATCAGGGTTTAAACGCAATAATACTTTTGTTTTTAAACCATTTTCTTTTGCAATACTCTTTATGGTTTCGCCTTGTTTTACGGTATAAGAAATGTATTTTTTTTGCTGACCACAAGTTGTTAATGTGGCAATAAATAATAGTAAAAAAAGCATTTTTATATTCTTCATATATTTCTGATGATTAGGGTTCTTACTAATTATTCATTTTATTTATCAATTATTCATTGATTATTCCCACTCAATTGTCGCTGGCGGTTTTGAACTGATGTCATACACTACTCTATTAACGCCTTTTACGTTATTTATTATTTTATTGGATGTTTCTTGTAAAAATTTATAAGGTAAATCTACCCAATCAGCTGTCATTCCATCTACAGATTCAACCGCACGTAAGGCGACACACTTTTCATAAGTACGTTCATCACCCATCACTCCTACGGAGTTCACTGGTAATAACATGGCTCCTGCTTGCCAAACTTTATCGTACAAATTCCATCTTTTCAATCCGTTTACAAAAATAGCATCTACTTCTTGTAACATTCTCACTTTCTCAGCAGTAATATCTCCTAAAATCCGAATTCCTAAACCTGGTCCTGGAAAAGGATGACGACCTAATAATTCTGCATCAATTCCCAAAGATTTTCCAACTCTACGAACCTCATCTTTAAAAATCATTCGCAACGGCTCTACAATTTTTAGTTTCATAAAATCTGGCAAACCACCAACATTATGATGACTTTTAATGGTTGCACTTGGTCCACCTGTTGCCGAAACAGATTCAATCACATCAGGATAAATGGTGCCTTGCGCTAAAAATTTTACATTTTCTATTTTGTGTGATTCATCATCAAATACTTCGATAAAAACGCGTCCAATTATTTTACGTTTTCCTTCAGGATCACTTTCTCCTTTTAATTCAGACAAAAAGCGTTCCGAAGCATCCACTCCTTTTACGTTTAAACCCATTCCTTCGTATTGTTTTAATACGCTTTCGAATTCGTTTTTACGCAATAATCCATTATTTACAAAAACACAATGCAAATTTTTACCGATTGCCTTATCCAACAATACCGCAGCAACTGTTGAATCTACACCGCCAGATAATCCTAAAATAACTTTATCATTCCCTATTTTTTCTTTCAAAGCAGCAACTGTTGTATCAACAAAAGAGTCTGGTGTCCAATCTTGATTTAATCCTGAGATTTTTACCAAGAAATTTTCTAATAATTTACTTCCATCCGTAGAATGATATACTTCAGGGTGAAACTGAATCGCATAAGTTTCTTCGCCTTCAACTTTATACGCTGCATTTTCTACATCTTCTGTACTGGCAATCATTTTATAATTTAATGGCAATGATAAAATAGTATCAGAATGACTCATCCAAACTTGTGATCCTTGATTGATTCCTTCAAACAAAGTTTCTTCACTATTTAAATACGTTAAATGAGCTCTACCATATTCTCTGGTATTAGATTGCCCAACTTCACCATCATAAAAATGAGCCAAATACTGAGCTCCATAACAAACACCCAATAATGGAATCTTTCCTTTAATTTCTGATAAATCTAGATGTGGTGCTTCTTCACTACGAACAGAATGTGGGCTTCCAGAAAGGATTACAGCTTTGTAATCTTTAACGTTAAACTTTTTGCTATTATAAGGGTGTATTTCACTGTATATATTGAGTTCTCTAACTCTACGTGCAATTAATTGTGTAAACTGCGATCCGAAATCTAAAATAAGTACTTTGTGTTGCATGCGCAAAAATAATATTTAAATAACAAATACAATACACTTTTTTAATAACAATATTACCTAGCCAAAAGTAAGAATGAAAGATTTATTATGACCAAGATTAAATCTGCGTTTTTTGTTAGTTTTCAATTATAAAACTCAATATTATATTGTTTTCTCCATCCAAAATCATCACTTTTAAAAGCCTTTTGTTTTTTTGAAACTTATTTAAACAGGAACAATATTCGTCCCTGTTTTAAAGTGATTTTAAATCGTTTTAAGACACTTTAGCACTCTCAACAATTTGTTAACAACTCCAAATAAGGCCATGGTTTTCACTTAATAAAAGGGGTTGAATTTTGTATCTTTGTCTGTATTCAAAAAAACAAATAAAACATGAGCGAAGAAGCTAAAAAAAATGAGTATTCAGCGGATAGTATTCAGGCGTTGGAAGGAATGGAACATGTACGCATGCGTCCATCAATGTATATTGGAGATGTTGGCGTAAGAGGATTACACCATTTAGTTTATGAAGTTGTAGATAACTCCATTGATGAGGCAATGGCAGGTCATTGTGATAAAATTGACGTTTGGATTAATGAAGATAATTCGGTTTCTGTATTAGATAACGGTCGTGGAATTCCTGTTGGAATTCATAAAAAAGAAGGCGTGTCTGCATTGGAAGTTGTAATGACAAAAATTGGTGCAGGAGGTAAATTTGATAAAGATTCATATAAAGTCTCTGGTGGATTACACGGAGTAGGAGTTTCAGTTGTAAATGCGTTATCCGACCATTTAAAGGCTACTGTTTATATCGATGGTAAAGTTTGGGAACAGGAGTTTTCAAGGGGAAAAGCTTTATACCCAGCAAAACCAACTGGAGAGAGCACCACCTTGAAAGGAACATTGGTTACCTTTCATCCAGATATTGCTATTTTTAAGCAAACCATAGAGTTTAGTTATGAAACCTTAGCAACTCGCTTACGCGAACTTTCTTTTTTAAATAAAGGAATTACAATTTCGCTTACCGATAGACGAAACAAAGATGATGAAGGAAATGATATTTCTGAAATTTTCCATAGCACAAGAGGTTTGCCAGAATTTATTGAATATTTAGATGCTACTCGTGAGCAATTAATATCGAGTGTTATTTCTATGGAAGCAGAAAAAAACGGCGTTCCTGTTGAAGTTGCAATGGTGTACAACACTTCGTATTCTGAAAATTTACATTCGTATGTAAACAATATTAACACACACGAAGGAGGAACACATCTTGCCGGCTTCAGACGTGGATTGACAGCAACTTTAAAAAAGTATGCTGAAAATTCTGGAATGTTAAAAAACTTAAAATTTGATATTGCAGGTGATGATTTCCGTGAAGGATTAACAGCCATCATTTCTGTAAAAGTTTCAGAACCTCAGTTTGAAGGTCAGACCAAAACAAAATTGGGTAACCGTGAAGTAACATCTGCGGTATCACAAGCGGTTTCTGAAATGCTGTCTGACTATTTAGAAGAAAATCCAAATGATGCGAAAACTATTGTTCAGAAAGTAATTTTAGCGGCACAAGCAAGACATGCAGCGAGTAAAGCCCGAGAAATGGTACAGCGTAAAACTGTAATGTCTATTGGTGGATTGCCTGGTAAATTAAGTGACTGTTCAGAAACTGACCCAGATAAATGTGAAATATTCTTAGTTGAGGGAGATTCGGCAGGGGGAACTGCAAAACAGGGTAGAGACAGAATGTTCCAAGCAATTTTACCATTAAGAGGTAAGATTTTGAATGTGGAGAAAGCAATGCAACACAAAGTTTTTGAAAACGAAGAAATCAAAAACATGTTTACAGCATTAGGAGTTTCTATCGGAACAGAAGATGATCCAAGAGCATTAAACTTATCAAAATTACGTTATAGAAAAGTAGTGATTATGTGTGATGCCGATGTAGATGGTAGTCATATTGCAACTTTGATTCTAACATTCTTCTTCCGATATATGAAAGAATTGATTGAAGAAGGCTGTGTTTATATTGCTGCACCACCTTTATATTTAGTAAAGAAAGGTCAGAAAAGAGAATATGCATGGAATGATGACCAACGCGATATGATTGTCAAAAATTTTGGCGGATCTGCGACTATCCAAAGATATAAAGGTCTTGGAGAAATGAATGCTGAACAATTATGGGATACAACCATGAATCCTGAGTTTAGAACATTAAGACAAATTATAATTGATAACGGAACAGAAGCTGACAGAGTTTTCTCTATGTTAATGGGAGATGATGTTCCTCCTCGTAGAGAGTTTATTGAAAACAATGCCAAATATGCAAATATTGATGTCTAAATCATCTTAAATTCCTGACAAAGGGAAGGACTTAATAAGAAGCGTTCATTTTAAAAAAATGGACGCTTTTTTATTACACTAAATTTCAATTAATTAGTCTATAATCGATTTCAAATTCATTAAATTTGCATTTTAAAAATTTCATCAATCATAAAAAACATACAAATGAAAGTAACAGTAGTAGGTGCAGGTGCAGTTGGAGCAAGTTGCGCAGAATATATAGCAATTAAAGATTACGCATCAGAAGTAGTTATCTTAGATATTAAAGAAGGATTTGCTGAAGGAAAAGCAATGGACTTAATGCAAACCGCTTCCTTAAACGGTTTTGACACAAAAATTATTGGGACAACTAGTGATTATTCTCAAACAGCAGGAAGTGATGTTGCTGTTATAACAAGTGGAATTCCGCGCAAACCTGGAATGACTCGTGAAGAATTAATTGGCATCAATGCAGGTATTGTAAAAATGGTTACAGCAAGTTTAATTGAGCATTCACCGAATGTTATTATTATTGTGGTTAGTAATCCAATGGATACAATGACTTATTTAGCGCACAAATCAACTGGAATATCAAAAAATAGAATTATTGGTATGGGTGGCGCTTTAGATTCTGCGCGTTTTAAATACAGATTGGCAGAAGCATTAGATGCTCCGATTTCTGATATTGATGGAATGGTAATTGGTGGTCATAGTGACAAAGGAATGATTCCTTTAACAAGACTAGCAACAAGAAACAGTCTAAATGTTACTGAATTTTTATCTAAAGAACGATTAGAACAAGTTGCAGCAGACACAAAAGTTGGAGGTGCTACTTTAACAGGGTTATTAGGCACAAGCGCATGGTATGCTCCTGGAGCAGCAGTATCAGAAATGGTAAAAGCAATTGCATTGGATTCTAAAAAAATGTTTCCTTGTTCAACATTATTAGATGGCGAATATGGACAAAGCGATATTTGTATCGGAGTACCAGTTATTATTGGTAAAGGTGGAATTGAAAAAATAGTTGAGATTGAATTAAATGATACTGAAAAAGAACAGTTTGCAGTAAGCGCTGAAGGCGTAAGAAAAACAAACGGTTTGTTGAATTTCTAAAAGCCTTCAAAAATAAAATTCAAAAGCCTCATCAGGATAATCTGATGAGGCTTTTTAGAACTAGTCAATGTATGTTATTTCTAATTAATTCTTTGGATTTTGTATTCCTAAAATAAATCCATCAGATAAATATTTTTTAGCGACTTCTTGTATATCAGCCTTTGTAAGTTCTTCTAATTCTTTTTCGAATTCAAAAACACGTTGACTATCAACCTTTTTATAATCGGTAGCCTTTAAATAACTCAACCAAAATCTATTCTTTTTTAGATTTTCTTTGTATTCTAAAAGTTGCGACTCCTTAATTTTTGCCAAATCTTTATCAGTAGGCCCATTTTTTACAATCTCTTGAACTTCCATTAATGCAGCATCTTTTAACTTAGTTACGTTTTCTGGCCCGCAAGGAAATGAAATTCTAAAACTAAACCATCCATAAGGCATGTCGCTAATACTTCCTCTTGCTCCAACACCATAAACGCCTCCTTCCTCTTCTCTTAATTTTTCAATTAATTTAATTGATAAAATCTCCCCAAGACTACTAAATGCTTTTGCTTCCTTTTTATCAAAAATTGTTTCACCTTGATAAATAATTTGGACCGTACTTTTTTGGTCTTCACCTATTTCAACAATTTTTTCATGCGAACCAGTTAACTGTCTATAAGATGAAACAGCAAAAGTTTCATTTGAATCTTTACCTGGTAAACTCGCAATGTATTTTAGTGAATATTCTATCAATTTTTGCTCATCAATATTACCAACAAAGTAAAAATTGAAATCACCAGCATCCGCAAAACGCTCTAGATATTTAGCATACGCTAAATCATAATCACTTGCATCCATTTTTTCAGCCGTTGGAAAACCTAAATATCTTGGATTATCTTCATTAAGAAATTTACCCATTTCGTTTTGAAAATATGTTTGAGGGTTAGATAATAGACTTGTTAAAAACCCTTTCTGTTTACTCAAAAATGAATTATACGCCTTTTCGTCTTTATTTAATTCAGTAAAGTACAAATGCGTTAATTGAAATAAGGTTTCTAAATCTTTTGGGGTTGATGAGCCTGAAAAATTTTCGCTAAGACCACCAATACTAGGTCTAACTCTCACAATTTTACCAGACATCATTTTGCTTAAATCTACTTTTGAAAACCCACCAACTCCAGCTTCAGTTAAACCTCCATTTGCAAAACCAATTGTTTTAATTTCTTCTGTAGAATATAATGATGTGCCTCCGAAACTAAATGCTTGAAATAATATTTCGTCATTTTTAAAGTCTGTTTTCTTATAGGTTACGGTTGCTCCATTTCCTAATATTAAAGTTACAGTTCCTAATTTATCATCTTTACTCGCTCCAACAATTGTACCCATTGCTGGTAAGTTTGTAATTAGAGAACTAGCAACAACTTTATCTTCATACGGTTTTAACTCTCCTGAACTTACCTCTGCTAAAACAGCCTTCACTTGATCTTCAGTAACTTTAACAAGCCCTTCTTTTTCTGGCCCTGTTAAAACAATTACTCTGTTTGTATCTCTTAAATAATCATTAACCAAATTATTTACTTCAGATAGAGTAATTGAAGGTAAGTTTTCTTTATAAAAATCAAATTCCCAAGTTATTCCAGGTATTGCTTCTGACTCTAAAAAATTACGAACATACTCACCAACCAATCTATTAGATTCTGTTTTATCTTTATCATTAAAACTTTTCTCCATTCGGGCGAATAAACTTTTCTTTGCTCTATCTAATTCGCCTTGTTGAAAACCAAATCTTTTTACGCGCTCACTCTCTTCAAGCAAAGATTTTAAAGCATTTAACTGCCCTTCAGGACTAGAAATTGCAAATGACTGATACGCTTCTTTTGTTCTAGCCCATGTACCTCCATGATTTGTTGCTCCAAAAACAAAAGGAGGATTTTCACCATTTCTCAATTCATCTAAACGGTTATTTATCATTTGAGAGAACAACGCATTTACAACGCTTTTTCTATAATCACTATTCGTAACATCTGGTTTTGACTCCATCAAATCCATAATAATAACCTGTACTTGAGCAAATTGTGCTTCTTTATCAGATTCAATAGCAATAAACGTTTCATCATGATTTTCTACTAGAAACACCTCTCTTTTTCTAGGGTTCTCAGCAGCAGGAATTCTACCAAAATGGGTTTTTATTTTTTCTTCTAAAATATCAACATCTACATCACCTACTGCAATAACAGCCATTAAATCTGGGCGATACCAATCTTTATAATATTTTCGTAAACTTTCATGGTCAAAATTTTCCAAGTTTTCTTTCGTTCCAATAGGCAATCTATCCGCATACTTTGAACCGTACATAACTTTTGGTAAGTACTTTTGCATCATGCGCTCATTTGCACCTTGCCCTAATCTAAACTCTTCTAAAACAACACCTCGCTCACTGTCAATTTGTTCACCTGTTAATAGTACATTATGTGCCCAATCTTCTAAAATTTGGAAACCCATTTCTAATTTCTCTGGATCTTCACTCGGTATTGGTAATATATAAACCGTTTCATCAAAACTTGTGTAAGCATTTAAATGAGCTCCAAATTTCACTCCGATGCTTTGTAGATAATCTACTAATTCATTTTTCTTGAAATTTTTGGTACCGTTAAAACTCATATGCTCCATAAAATGAGCCAAGCCTAATTGGTCATCATCTTCTAATATAGATCCTGCATTAATAACCAAGCGAAGTTCAACCTTGTTTTCTGGTTTACCGTTATTTCTAATATAATAGGTAAGCCCGTTGCTTAATTTCCCTATTCGAACGGAAGCATCTACTGGTATTATTTCAGTTTCTACTTGTTGTTCTACTTTATTTTGGGAATTTTCTTTTGTTGAAACAACAGTTTTTTGAGTATCGCAAGCAGATATCATCATTACTGCACCTAACACAATAAGATACTTTTTCATATAATTTATTTATTTTAAAATTTCGGGTTAAAAATACCTCATTTTTTTTAATACATTAAAACTTATATGTAATTAATTTTGAGGTCTTCTCTTTAAATCTATTAACCTTTTGTTTCTGAAATCTTTAATTTTAAGACAAACCAGAAATAACTCCATTATCGTCTATACTCATATTTGTTGATGCGGGCACAGCAGGTAAGCCTGGCATTCGCATCATTTTTCCTAAAATCGGAATTACAAATCGTGCGCCAGCTGCAATTTCGATTTCACGAACCGTTACTTTAAACCCTGTTGGACGTCCAATTTTTGTGTCATCATCAGAAAAAGATTTTTGAGTTTTTGCCATACAAACTGCAAAATCATTAAAACCTAATCGGTCAATTCTTTTTAGATTTAACAAGGCTTTTTTATCAAAAACTACCGCATCTGCACCATAAATTTCTGTAGCAATGGTTTCAATTTTTTCTTTCATTGGCGATTTCCAATTGTATAGTGGTTTAAACTGAGTTGCATTATTTTCAACAACATCCACAACTGCTCTCGCTAAATCTTGTGTTCCTTCTCCTCCTTTTGCCCATCCTTCTGAAACTACTGCTTGCACTCCTATATTTGCACACTTTTCGATAATCAAATTCACTTCTTCAATCGAATCAGAAATAAAAGAATTGATAGCAACCACAGGTTCTATATTAAACTTTCTGATGTTTTCGATATGCTTTTCTAAATTAGCGAAACCAATTTCAACGCGTTCTATATTTGGAGTATTATACGCGTCTTTTTTAGCACCACCATGATGACGCAATGCTCGTATTGTAGCAACCAATACTACCGCTTTCGGATTCAATCCTGCAGCAGCACATTTAATATTTAAGAATTTTTCTGCGCCTAAATCCGCTCCAAAACCTGCTTCTGTAACCACATAATTGGACAATGACAATCCTAATTTAGTAGCAATAATTGTATTAGTTCCTTGTGCAATATTTGCGAATGGTCCGCCATGAATAATCGCAGGATTCTCTTCTAAAGTTTGCACTAAATTTGGTTTAATAGCATCTTTTAATAAAATTGCCATTGCATTTTCTGCATTCAAATCACGAGCGAAAATTGGTTTTTTATCAAAAGTAAATCCGATAAAAATATCGCCTAATCGCTGTTTTAAATCTTTAAAATCTGTTGCCATGCATAAAATTGCCATCACTTCAGAAGCTGGTGTAATATTAAATCCATCTTGACGCGGAATACCGTTTGCTGTTCCGCCTAAACCAATCGTAATATCTCTTAACGCTCTATCATTCATATCGATTACACGTTTCCAAAGAATTGTTCGTGCATCCATATTTAGATTTCCTACTTTACTTTGCAAGTTATTATCGATCAAAGCAGATAACAAATTGTTTGCTTTTTCCACCGCATTAAAATCACCTGTAAAATGCAAATTGATGTCTTCCATCGGCACCACTTGCGAATAACCTCCACCAGCTGCTCCTCCCTTAATTCCGAAAACCGGACCTAATGAAGGCTCCCGTAAAACAACGGCAGTCTGTTTCCCAATTTTATTTAAACCTTCCGTTAACCCGATAGAAATCGTAGTTTTCCCTTCGCCTGCAGGCGTTGGTGTTAGCGCAGTTACTAAAATTAAGTTGTTGTTTTTAATAGCCTTTTCATCAATTAAATGCAACGGTAATTTCGCCTTGTATTTTCCGTACATTTCCAAATCGTCTTCAACAATATTTAACTTTTCAGCAATTATCTTTATATGTTTTAAAGTTGCTTCCTGAGCAATTTCTATGTCTGATTTATATTTCATTTTTATAAAATTTTCGATATCAAATATACAATTTTGATAATTATATTAAATGATAATTATCAATTTATAAAAATTACAATCCACATTCTTTTCACAAATAAAACAACAGTAAGTGAAACAAGTCAATTTATCCCAAAAAATCGTTGGTTTTCCTATTGGAAATTATATATTTGCACGTTTATTAAAAATAGAAGATTTAAATTAAATTTAGCATGCAAAACAAAGGACTTATAAAGTTATTTGCTATCCTTTTCGGATTAGTAAGTTTGTACCAATTATCATTTACTTGGTTCGCAAAAAATGTAACAGATGATGCAAAAGAATTTGCTATATCAAAGGCTGGTGATGACGCTTCGAAAATAAATAAGTTTGAAAGAACCTATTTAGACTCCGTTTCAAACGACACCATTCTTTTAGGGAGATTTACCTACAACAATATCAAAGACAAAGCCATGAATTTAGGTTTGGATTTGAAAGGTGGTATCAACGCTATTTTACAAGTATCGGTAAAAGATATTTTAATTGGCTTGTCAAACAATTCTAAAAACCCTGTATTTAACCAAGCGTTAGCAGCTGCTACTGCAGCTCAAACAGGAAACAATGATACATTCTTAAACTTGTTTTTTGATGAATTTGAAAAAATAAGTAACGGTACAGTTAAATTAAGTGATCCTAGCATTTTCGGAAACAAATCTTTGAGCGGAAAAATTAATTTCAAAAATACAAATGATGAAGTTAAGCCAATTATTGAAGATGAAATAGACGCTTCAATCTCAACTGCTTTTCAAGTATTAAGAAATAGAATTGATAAGTTTGGGGTAACACAACCAAACATACAGCGTATTGGTAGATCTGGTAGAATCTTAATTGAATTACCGGGTGCGAAAGATATTGATCGTGTAGAAAAACTATTACAGAGTACTGCTAAATTGCAATTCTGGGAAGCATATCCAAATACAGAAATCCAAAATTTCTTATATGCTGCCGATGCTAAAACAGGCGAGTTATTTGCAACTGAAAAAAATCAAGATACAACAGCAACTGAAAACCTAGACGATTTATTAGGTGAAGTTTCAGATTCTATAACTGTACCAAAAAGAGAAAATAGATTGTTTGCTTACTTATACCCTAATGTAGCGCAAACTGAAGCGTACAAGAGTTCATTAATTGGACAAGCGTCTCTTTCTGATACAGCACGTGTAAATAACTTCTTAGCGATGAAAGAAGTTAGAGCATTGTTACCAAACGAAATGCGTTATGCAAAATTTTTATGGGATGCAAAACCAGACGATGGAGACATCATTGGGTTGTATGCAATAAAATCTAACCGTGAAGACATTGCACCAATTGAAGGCGATGTAATAAGTGATGCCAATCAAACATTTGACCCATACACTTCTAAGCCAGAAGTGAGCATGTCTATGAATAGTTATGGCACAAAATTATGGGCAAAATTAACAACTGAAAATGCTAACGGAGGCTTTGTTGCTGTGGTTTTAGATAACGAAGTACATTCTGCGCCAAGAGTTGGTGATCCAATTTTAGCAGGCAACACCTCAATTTCTGGTGGAAGTATGACAATTACAGAAGCAGAAGATTTAGCGAACATTTTAAAAGCTGGTAAACTTCCTGCGGCGGCACACATTGTACAATCAGCAGTTGTTGGAGCATCTTTAGGTCAAAAAGCAATTGATAGCAGTTTTAACTCTTTCGGAATTGCATTAATTTTGATTTTAATATGGATGGTATTCTATTATGGTAAAGCCGGTTTGTTTGCAAACATCGCTTTATCTATAAATATTTTATTCTTATTTGGATGGCTAGCGTCATTTGGAGCAGTATTAACATTACCTGGTATTGCTGGTATTATCTTAACAATTGGTATGTCGGTTGATGCGAACGTAATTATTTTCGAACGTATTAAAGAAGAACTTTCTAACGGAAAAGGAATGAAAGAAGCCATTGCAGGCGGATTTAGTTTCAAAGGAGCCTTGTCAGCAATTTTAGATGCAAACGTAACAACATTCTTAACTGGAGTTATTTTGTTCATATTCGGTACAGGACCAATTAAAGGCTTTGCTTACACCTTAATGTTAGGTATTGTAACTTCTTTATTTACAGCGGTATTTATTTCACGTATAATTTTAGACTCATATATTAGTAGAGGTAATAAATTAACCTTTAATACAAACATTACTAAAAACTGGTTCCAGAATATCAAAGTGAATTTCTTACAGAAACGTAAGATTGCTTATGTGATTTCAGGAGTTATTATTGCAGGTGGTTTAACTTCTTTATTTACCAATAGTTTAAATTATGGAGTTGATTTTATTGGAGGACGTTCTTACATTGTAAAATTTGATCAACCAATTAATCCAACGGAAGTAGCAGGAACACTTAAGGGTGCTTTTGTAGATGCTCCAGAAGTAAAAACCTACGGTGGAGATTCTCAATTAAAAATTACAACGAAATTTAGAATTGGCGAAGAAGGGAATAAAGTAGATAATGAAGTCCGCGATTTACTATTTACAGGATTGAAATCATATTTACCTGACGGTTTAACTTTAGAGCAATTTAAAGTTGATTACCAAGGTGAAAAAATTGCAGGAATTGTTACTAAAATGAAAGTTGAACCAACTATTGCAGATGATATTAAAGCTTCTGCAGGGTGGGCAATTATTGGCTCTTTGTTAGTGGTATTCTTGTATGTCTTATTCAGATTTAGAAAATGGCAATACAGTTTAGGTGCTGTTGCAGCAGTTTTCCACGATGTATTAATTGTATTAGGTATCTTCTCTGTTTTCTACAAAATTATGCCTTTTGATATGGAAATTGGACAATCATTTATTGCTGCAATATTAACCGTTGTTGGTTATTCGTTGAACGATACCGTGGTGATTTTTGACCGAATTAGAGAATACACCAATACACATACTTCTTGGAAATACTCAAGAATCGTGAACAGTGCATTAAGCAATACTTTAGGGAGAACAATTAATACATCTATTACAACATTGGTTGTATTATCTTCAATTTTCTTCTTTGGAGGAGATTCAATTAGAGGATTTATGTTTGCATTAATTGTAGGTGTAATTGTAGGAACCTACTCATCTTTGTTCATTGCATCACCAATAATGTACGACACTACTAAAAAAGATGATCCTGATAAAAAATAAGCGTCAATCTAAAAACTAAATAAACCGTCTCATTATGAGGCGGTTTTTTGTTACTTTTGCATTCTCATTAATCAAAAAGAAATATGAGCACTATTAAATTACACGACAAGTATTTTGAGCCTTATTTATCAAAAGAAAAAATAGAATCTATCACACAATCTTTGGTCGATCAAATAGCTAAAGACTGTAAAGATGATGTGCCAATTTTTATTGGAATATTGAATGGTTCGTTTATGTTTGTTGCAGATTTTATTAGAAAATACCCACGCGCATGTGAAGTTTCTTTTGTAAAAATGGCTTCTTACAAAGGTGTAAAATCTACTGGATCAGTAACAGAATTAGTTGGAATTAATGAAGACTTAACTGGACGTACTGTTGTTATCCTTGAAGATATAATTGACACCGGAAATACTCTTCAAAAAATATATGAAATTTTTAAAGACAAAAAGGTAGGCAAGTTGAAAATAGCCACTTTATTTTTTAAGCCCGATGTATTCAAAAAAGAATTACCAATCGATTATATTGGCTTGTCTATTCCAGATAAATTTATTGTAGGTTACGGATTAGATTACGATAACTTAGGCAGAAATATTGATAGTATTTATAAAATAATGACACCCAAAATGACAAACATTGTATTATTTGGACCTCCAGGTGCAGGAAAAGGAACACAAGCTGATTCTTTAAAAGTTAAATATGATTTAGTTCATATATCAACAGGTGATGTTTTTCGTTTCAATATTAAAAATCAAACGGAATTAGGTGTATTGGCAAAATCATATATGGATGCTGGTAATTTAGTTCCAGATGAAGTAACTATTAATATGCTAAAGGCAGAAGTTGAAAAAAACGCGAATACAAAAGGTTTTATTTTTGATGGATTTCCAAGAACTATTTCTCAAGCAGAAGCTTTAGATACTTTTTTAGCCGAAAAAGGAGAAACAGTTAACGGTATGGTTGCTTTAGAAGTTTCAGAAGATATATTGGTTGCACGTTTATTAGAACGTGGTAAAACAAGCGGAAGAAGTGATGACCAAGACGAAGAAAAAATTCGTAATCGCTTTAATGAATACAATATTAAAACAGCAGTTTTAAAAGATTTTTACGCTAAGCAAAATAAATATTTTGGTGCAAATGGTGTCGGTTCTATTGAAAAAATTACAACACGATTGAGTACAATAATAGATGCTTTATAGTTTTTAAGTGTAACTGTGATTTGTTTATTCTCTATAAACACTTCCGATTAAACAGTTAAACAAAAAAACATCTAAACAATAAAAAAATGACTGAAGGAAATTTTGTCGATTACGTTAAAATTAATGCTGTCTCAGGTAAAGGCGGTAAAGGTTCTGTGCATTTACATCGCGAAAAATTTATTACCAAGGGTGGCCCTGATGGTGGTGATGGTGGTCGTGGTGGTCATATTATTCTACGTGCAAATAAAGGCATGTGGACCTTACTTCATTTAAAATTTAAAAAACATTTTAAAGCAGATCATGGAGGTCATGGTAGTAAAAGTAGAAGTACCGGTAAAGATGGCGGCGATATTTATATCGATGTTCCCTTAGGAACTATTGTCCGTAATACCGAAACAGAAGAAATTATCTTTGAAATTACCCAAGAAGGCGAAGAACGTATTTTGGTTGAAGGCGGAATGGGCGGTCGTGGAAACTGGCATTTCAAATCATCAACAAATCAAACTCCACGTTATGCACAACCTGGTGTTGACGGTCAAGAAGATTGGTTTCAATTAGAATTAAAAATTTTGGCAGATGTAGGACTGGTTGGATTTCCAAATGCAGGAAAATCAACGCTTTTATCTGTATTAACATCAGCAAAACCAAAAATTGCTGATTATGCTTTTACTACACTTAAACCTAACTTAGGGATTGTAAAATACAGAGAATACAAAACCTTTGTAATGGCTGATATTCCTGGTATTATTGAAGGCGCCCATGAAGGTAAAGGATTGGGACATCGTTTTTTAAGACATATAGAACGTAATTCTACTTTGTTATTTTTAATTCCGGCTGATAGCAAAGACATCAATGATGAATATGCTATTTTGTTGAACGAGTTAAAACAACACAATCCAGAATTGCTGGACAAAGAGCGTTTGTTGGTTATTTCAAAATCAGATTTATTAGATGACGAGCTGAAAGAAGAAATAGAGCAAGATTTACCAGAAAGTATTCCTCATTTATTTATTTCAGCAGTTGCACATCAAGGGTTGGTTGAATTGAAAGATAAGTTGTGGGCGATGTTGAATGATTAAAAAACTAACTAATGGATTTTGTTATTCTGTTTTATTAAGTCTTACATTTATTATAATAGATCAATTACTTTATAAGTCTCTACTATATTTCATGTGGTAATTTTGCCCATTCTGGAAATACATTTACATCGATATCAAACAAATGTATACCTATAAAATTGAAAATAAGCGTTATTAATAGTATTCCTATCAAATTAATAATAATTCCAGCTTTAATCATTTCAAACATTTTAATCCTTCCACTTCCAAAAACTACTGCATTTGGAGGAGTTGCAACTGGCATCATAAACGCCATAGATGCGGATAAAGTTGCGGGAATAATTAACAGTAGCGGATTCATTTTCATTGCAGTTGCTACTGATGCCAATACTGGAATTATCATTTGAGTAGTTGCTGTATTAGAAGTGAATTCTGTTGTAAAAGTCATTACCGAACTAATTCCGAGAATTGTTACTATTGGCGAAGTCCCTTCTAAACTTGCTAAATTACTACCAATATAACCTGATAAACCAGATAATTGAAACCCTTTAGCCAAAGCAAAACCACCCCCAAAAAGCAAAATAACTGACCAAGGTAAATCTTTAAAAACTGTATTGTCAACTATGGTTTTAAAACCCGAATTTTTATTTTTAACTGGAATTAAAAATAAGATTAGCGCCATAAAAATTGCTGTTACTCCATCATTTAAAACTTTAGGGTTCTCAAATAGATTACGCCAGCCAGGTAACTTAAAATTTCCCAAATTAATATCTACTCTAGTAATCCAAAGAATGGCGGTAATTATAAATACTATGGCAACCGTTTTTTCTTCGTAAGATAATTTTCCTAATCCTTTATATTCTTTATCAATAATAGTTTCATCTATTTCTAAATGTTTAGGAATTCTATAGAGTACTTTTGTTAATAAAAACCAGATAAAAGCAAGCATTATAATTACAATTGGTAGGGTTGCAAGCATCCAAGTTGCAAATGATATTTCTGGAGCATTTGGAAATAAGTCTTTAAATAACTTAACAAATACTAAGTTTGGTGGTGTTCCAACTAAAGTTGCTGCTCCACCAATTGAAGCAGAATATGCAATACCTAACAATAAGCTAATAGAAAATTTATGCGATTTCTCTACACCAAAACTGGCTTCCATTTTTAGAATGATTGCCATAGCAACTGGTAACATCATTACTGCGGTTGCTGTATTTGAAATCCACATAGATAAAAACATGGTACCTATCATAAAACCCATTATTATTCGTGACGGACTATTTCCTACTTTTTTAATGATAAACAAAGCAATACGTTTATGTAAATTCCACCGTTCCATTGCTAAGGCTATAATAAAGCCACCAATAAAAAGAAATATGATGTTGTTAAAATACACATTGGCGATACTACTGCCATCATTCATAATGCCCATTACAGGAAAAAGAACAATTGGCATTAATGATGTTGCTGCTAATGGAATTGCTTCGGTTGCCCAAAATATAGCCATTAATGAAGCAATGGCAGCCATTTTAGAAACTAATGGGTTTGTTGGGTCTAAATTAGCGTTCCATAATAATGTGAAAACAATTGGAGCTAAAATAAAACCCAGTGTTTTAAAGGATACTTTATTTTTAATTTTTATGTTAAATTTTGTTGACAATTATATCGATATTAATTTACATTATAAGTTCTAATTTTTGTTAAAAAAGAACTAGATTAATTGTTTGTTTTCAATCTCGTCCTAAACGATTTATAAAATAAAAAGAGAGTGTATATTAAAGTATCTCAAATTATCTTTGAGTTGCAAACAAAAACACCACTCTCTATGTCAAAAATAACATTATTTGTCAAATTATTCAGAAACTCGGCCGTTCAATTTTCAAGACACTCGTAAAAAAATATGACACGGATAACTATCAAAAAGAATTTGATAGTTGGTCACATTTAACGGCTATGCTTTTTTGTCATTTTGCACAAAGTGAATATTTACGAGATATCAGTAATGGGTAACGATCAGCAACAGGAGATTTAAACCATTTAGGAAATGTACATTCGCCAACGAAATCAAATTTAAGTTATCAGAATAAACATAGAAACTGGGAGTTTTTTAGAGATCACTAGTACGCCCTACAAAAACAATTAGGACAGCAACAAGGCTTTAAACAAGTTAAGTTCAACATAAAGTCTAAAATATTTTTATTG
>CAZUFO010000002.1:0-28120 GCA_964619615.1 uncultured Lutibacter sp.
CAATTCATGTGCATCACGGTTTAGTTGATGGTTTTCATGTTGGGCAGTTTGTAGAAGAATTTCAACGATTAATGGATTTGTAACTAAATATTATCCTGTTTGTTTATTAGTCTGAGCCTATCGAATACTTATTATATAATTTAGCCCTTCGACAGACTCTGTGTGGCAATATAAATACAAAAAACGCTCACTATAAAGTGAGCGTTTTCTAAATATCAAGTATTCTAAAAGTCTAATAACCTAAATCGATTATTTTTTCTCTTCTACTTCGTCTACTTCTTCAAAGTCAACATCTTGCACGTCATCTTCAGTAGTCGCTTCACCTTCTGGCTGTGCTCCTGCTCCGCTTGTTTGCGCTTCTTGTTCTGCTTTGTACATTTCTTCTGATGCTACTTTCCAAGCTTCATTGATCGTTTCCATTGCTGCATCAATTTGAGCAAGGTCTTTAGATTCATGTGCTTTTTTCAATTCTTCTAAAGCCGCTTCAATTGGGCCTTTTTTATCATCAGATAATTTATCTCCAAATTCTTCCAATTGACTTTCCGTTTGAAAAATCATTGAATCTGCTGCATTCACTTTTTCAGCAGTTTCTTTTGCAATTTTATCTGCATCAGCATTTGCTTCTGCATCTTGTTTCATCTTTTGAATTTCTTCTTCAGTTAAACCAGAAGACGCTTCAATACGAATATTATGCTCTTTACCTGTTCCTTTATCTGTTGCTGAAACGTTAATAAGACCATTTGCATCAATATCAAAAGTTACTTCAATTTGAGGGATACCTCTACCTGCTGGTGGAATTCCGTCTAAATGGAAACGACCAATTGTATTGTTATCCGCAGCCATTGCACGCTCTCCTTGTAATACATGAATCTCTACCGATGGTTGATTTGCAACTGCTGTTGAAAATACTTGTGATTTCTTAGTAGGAATCGTAGTATTTGCCTCAATTAACTTCGTAAATACATTACCCATAGTTTCAATACCTAATGATAATGGAGTTACATCTAATAACAATACATCTTTTACATCACCCGATAAAACACCTCCTTGAATAGCTGCACCCATTGCAACAACCTCATCTGGATTTACTCCTTTTGATGGTTTTTTCCCAAAGAATTTCTCAACTGCTTCTTGCACTGCAGGAATACGAGTTGAACCACCAACTAAGATAATTTCATCAATATCGCTCTTTGATAATCCTGATGCTTTTAATGCAGTTTCACATGGTTTGATTGTTCTTTTTACTAAATCATCAATTAATTGCTCAAATTTTGCTTTGGTCAATGTACGCACCAAATGCTTTGGTCCGCTCGCTGTTGCGGTAACATACGGCAAGTTAATTTCTGTTTGTGCAGAAGACGATAATTCAATTTTCGCTTTTTCAGCAGCTTCTTTTAAACGTTGAAGTGCCATTGGATCTTCTCTTAAATCCATGTTTTCTTCAGCCTTAAATTCTTCAGCCAACCAGTTGATAATTTTACCATCAACATCATCTCCTCCTAAATGTGTATCTCCATCAGTTGCTAACACTTCAAAAACGCCATCACCTAATTCTAAGATAGAAACATCATGCGTACCTCCACCAAAGTCAAAAACAACAATTACTTTATCTTCCTGTTTTTTATCCATTCCATAAGCCAAAGCGGCTGCAGTTGGTTCGTTGATAATACGAGCAACTTTTAAACCTGCAATTTCAGCCGCTTCTTTCGTTGCTTGTCTTTGAGCATCGTTAAAATATGCTGGCACTGTTACTACTGCTTCTGTTACATCATGACCTAAATAGTCTTCAGCAGTTTTTTTCATTTTTTGCAATACCATTGCTGATATTTCTTGTGGCGAATATAAACGACCATCAATATCAACACGTGGAGTATCATTATCTCCTTTTACTACTTTATAAGGAACACGTTTAATTTCTTTTGAACATTCAGAGAATTTATTTCCCATAAAACGTTTGATAGAATAAACGGTTTTTAACGGATTTGTTACCGCTTGTCTTTTTGCTGGATCACCAACTTTTCTATCGCCACCTTCAATAAAAGCAACAATAGAAGGTGTTGTTCTTTTACCTTCTGCATTAGGAATTACTACTGCCTCATTACCTTCCATTACGGAAACACAAGAGTTTGTTGTTCCTAAATCGATTCCAATTATTTTACTCATAATATTTATTTTAATTTTTTATTCTTAATTTTTGTAATTGTTTTATATAAGTCAAGTTTTATGCCAACAGAATTATTATGCCATGTTGTCATAATTATAAGATATCACTTCAATTTTGACTTTTCTATCGTTTTATTAAAGAGTATTTGTCATTCCTGCGAAAGCAGAAATCTATACTTAAATTATAAAATACACATGGTTTAGATTCCTGCTTTCGCAGGAATGACAACTCATACATTTTGAGAAACTAAGCTAATATAAATTTGAAATTGTATGTCCGTAAAGAGTCATAAATATATAAAGTGCGTCATTCTGAACTTGTTTCAGAATCACATAACGCTGTTAATAAGCATATAAGATGAGACCCTGAAATAAATTCAGGGTGACGTAATAACTATTTGGCAGAAAACGGATATACATATTTGAAATCAATAATTATAAAATCAATCAAAATGACATGCTTATTTTAACAATAGCATATATTTGCTTGCTATAAATTAACAAAACACTAAAATGGAGTGTATTTCAATTTTTGACATGCTTAAAATCGGTATTGGACCTTCGAGTTCTCATACACTTGGTCCTTGGAGAGCAGCGGAACAGTGGATTGATTGTCTAAAAAGCAATAGTAATTTTAATAAAATCACTTCTATAAAAGTTGATTTATATGGTTCATTATCACTGACTGGAAAAGGGCATGCAACAGATTTCGCAATCCTTTTAGGTTTATCGGGCTGCGGCCCTGAAACGATTCCTGTAGATTCAATTCAATCAATTGTTGAAGGAATAAAAAAAACTCAAAAATTAAATTTTTCTGGTGAAAAATCCATTTCATTTTCTCCAGAAGAAGATATCGTTTTCAATCGAGCCTTTTTACCGTTTCATGCAAATGGCATCCAGTTTATAGGTTATCAAAATGGAAAAGAAATATCATCAGAAAAATACTATTCTATTGGTGGCGGATTTGTAGTTCAAGAAAAAAATACAGGTGAAAAAGAAAAAGCAGCAATTTATAACTCCTTTCCATATCCAATTCAAACCGGAAAAGAATTAGAAAAGTATTGTAAAACAGAACAGTTAAAAATATCTGAAATTGTTTTACAAAATGAACTATCGCTCAAATCTGAAATAGAAATCGATTTAGAAATAAAACGTATTTGGAAAACCATGCTCGAATGTATGTATATAGGCTGCCATAGTGAAGGAACGTTGCCTGGTGGATTAAATGTTAGACGACGTGCCTTTGACATGCATCAAAAATTAAAAGGAATCACACCCTATTCGAACCCAAAAGAATGGATGCAATCCATCAGAAATACAGAAGTAAAATTCAGACAAATATTAAAGTGGGTAAGTTGTTTTGCATTAAGTGTTAATGAAGTAAACGCCTCTTTAGGTAGAGTTGTTACTGCGCCAACCAACGGAAGTGCTGGTGTAATTCCGGCGGTTTTAATGTATTATTTAGTGATTGAAAACCACGACGCAAACTTTGAGCATGTAAAACAATTTTTATTAGTTGCTGGTGAAATTGGTAGTATTGTTAAAAAAGGGGCCACAATTTCTGCAGCCATGGGTGGTTGCCAAGCAGAAATTGGTGTATCATCTGCAATGGCAGCTGGTGCATTGACCGAATTGTTAGGCGGAACACCAGAACAGGTTTTAACGGCAAGTGAAATTGCAATGGAACATCACTTAGGGTTGACGTGCGACCCAATTGGTGGATTGGTACAAATACCATGTATCGAAAGAAATGCAATGGGAGCAATTAAAGCAATTAATGCTGCTGAATTAGCGCTTGATATGGATGTTGCACACGCAAAAGTCCCCTTTGACAAGGTAATTGACACCATGTGGAAAACGGCTCAGGATATGAACTCGAAATACAAAGAAACCTCAGAAGGCGGTTTGGCTGTGAGTGTGAATATTGCAGATTGTTGATTTTAGTCTTTAATGTTTAATGTTTTTTTTCTGAATCATTAGCTAATAAATCATCATTTTTCTTTGGGTGGGTTAAAGTTTCCATCCTCATCAAATAATAAATCAAATTCGGTTTTCTTAAATTGATATTCTTGTTTTTGCGGACCTTTACTTTTGTATATATAAGTTAATAATAAACCTACTAAAAATCCTGAGAGGTGTCCTTCCCAAGAAATACGTTCCTTAATTGGAAACACGTACCAAATCATACTTCCATATAAAAAAACAACAATCAAAGATAAAGCTACCAATCTATAATGCTTTCTTAAAATTCCGCTAAAAAATATAAAACTAAACAGCATATATACCGTTCCACTTGCGCCTATATGATAAGATTCACGAGCAAATGACCAAGTTAACAATCCTGTTAAGAGTGTTCCGAAGAGCAATACCTTAATAGCGACCTCTTTATAGAAAAAGAATAAACTCGCTGACAAAACAGCCAATGGTACCGAATTATTAAATAAATGTGTTGTACTACTATGAATAAATGGCGAAAAAAGAACGCCTCTTAAACCAATTAGTTTTTGTGGTAAAATACCATATCTAGCAAAGTTGTAATCAAAAGTTAATTCTACCCAATAAACAAACCAAATAGTAAAAACTGCTATTGCTGGTACTAATAATACTCGTTTACTATATTTAAAATTAATTGAATCATCCATACTTTAAAAATACCAAAAATATATCCAAAGTATAATAGACGGAAATATTGTCAGTTCTAATACAAATCTAAGCATAAATCTATTATTTTTATCGCATGAATGAACCATTAGCAGAAAGAATTAGACCAAAAACGTTAGATGACTATATAAGTCAACAACATTTAGTAGGCGACAAAGGGTATTTAACGCAGCATATAAAAAATGGAATCATTCCATCATTAATTCTTTGGGGACCTCCAGGCATTGGAAAAACCACCTTGGCTAATATTATTGCAAAAGAATCTAAACGTCCGTTTTATTCTTTGAGCGCTATTAATTCTGGAGTTAAGGATGTGCGTGATGTTATTGAAAAAGCGAAACAAAGTGGTGGTTTATTCACCACAAAAAATCCAATTTTGTTTATTGATGAAATTCATAGATTTAGTAAATCACAACAAGATTCATTATTAGGTGCCGTAGAAAAAGGATGGGTTACTTTAATTGGTGCAACAACTGAAAACCCGAGTTTTGAAGTTATTCCTGCACTGCTCTCTCGCTGTCAAGTCTATATTTTAAATTCATTTGAAAAAGATGATTTAATTGCATTATTACATAGAGCTATTAAAAAAGATGATTTTATTTCTAAAAAGAAGATTGTTTTAAAAGAAACCAATGCTATCATAAGGTTATCGGGTGGTGATGCGAGGAAACTGTTGAATATCTTTGAACTATTAGTGTCATCATCAGAAAATAAAACAATAACCATTACAGATAAATTTGTGATGGATCGTGTCCAAAAAAATATGGCGCGCTATGATAAAACTGGTGAACAACACTACGATATTATTTCAGCAATGATTAAATCAATAAGGGGAAGTGACCCAAATGCAGCTGTTTACTGGTTAGCTAGAATGATTGAAGGTGGTGAAGATTTAAAGTTTATTGCCCGCAGATTATTAATACTTTCTTCGGAAGATATCGGAAATGCAAATCCAACGGCGTTTATATTAGCAAATAACACCTTTCAAGCAGTGAGTATCATTGGTTATCCAGAATCACGTATTATATTGAGTCAATGTGTGGTGTATTTAGCAAATTCGCCTAAAAGCAATGCTTCGTATGAAGCCATAACCAAAGCGCAGCAATTAGTTAAAGAAACTGGCGATTTGTCAGTCCCTTTGCATTTAAGAAATGCTCCAACTAAATTGATGAAAGATTTAGATTATGGAAAAAACTACAAATACGCTCATAGTTATGATGATAACTTTGTTGAACAAGAATTTCTACCCGAAGAAATTAGTGCAACGAAACTTTATGAACCCGGAAAAAATGCTCGTGAAAATAGTTTTAGAGAGTTTTTGAAAAAACGATGGGAAAAATATAAGTATTAAAAGAATTTTAGGTTTAACTCTTTTGAAACCAACTTTCCGTTATCATAATAATCAACTTTCCAAACACCTTCTGATTTATAAATAATACCGTTATTATTATTTCCGCTAATCAAATATATGTCCTTTACACTTGTTTTTAATAATACATAAACAACTTTTGGAGTACTGTCAACCAATTGAAATCCTGTAGAAGTTGGCTGTGCATATAAAGTATTATTAGCTGTCTTAATTTCAGCAATAGCATTTTCAGTAGATGGTTTTGTTTCCCTTTTTACAACTGTAGTTGTAGCAATTACTGGAATTACAACATTAGTACTAGAAACAGCAAGTTCTGAAATTGGAGTTAAGGACTTAACTTCAGGCGTAATAGTTGCTTGTTGAACTGCAACGGCAGGAGTTACATCTACAGTTGAAACTGGTTCGTTATAAGAATAGTTTTGAGCCTCTATACTTTTAAAAGTTTGTCTAATACAATCATGATAAGCCGTTTTATAATCTTTTTCTTTCGATTTTGCTTCAACTGAACTAAACACAACTTTGTTATAACAATCTACCAAATCAAAATTCATTTTGGTTGATAACATTTTTGAATTATTATTTAATTTGGCAGTTAAAGCCAAGCATCTATTTTTGCTTAATTCTTCTGGAAAACTCTCATTACTAAGAAAAACCTGAAAGCCAGCTTTTTCAAACAAAAATTTTGTTAAAGAATTTAGTTGATAAGCATCTTCCGTTTTTTGAAAGTTATATTGTATTGGCACAATAACATACTTATAATCATTAATGCTTTTTTGTGCTGCAATCGAAGTTACACAAAGAAAAAGAATGATAATACTAAACTTTAATTTTAACATATTTATGGGTTTTTGGTAAATTTACGGAAATTTTTTATCAATAATAACATTAATTCCTAATTGAAAAGAGGTGCTATTTGCTTTTGCTAAATTTTGCAAATACAATAAATTATCAACAGCTAAGTATAAATTAATCGGCCCCATTTTAGAAGATAAGCCAAAACCAATATTTGAACTAGAATATTGATCTAATGTATAGGTAAGCTTTGTTCTTAAAAAACTTCCAAAGCGCCTTTCATAAAACAATGTTGCTGCAAACTGTGATTTTATTGGTCTATTTACTGCATATAATTGTATTCCTGCTGAATTTCTATAAGGGTCATTTGCATTACTTTCGAAACAATCTTCATAATGTGGTTTGCCAAAACTATATTTTACTGAAGCGTTTAACTTTATAGGCCTGTAAGAATTATAACTTGTATATAAAGTATCTAGTGGTAATTTATCTTCGAAATCATTCTTCAACTCCTCCCAATAATCACTTGGAGCATCCGGATCAAAAATCAATTCAATTCCTTCAAAATCATAATTTCCTCTTAAATAAAAGGTAGATACATCTTTAGAGTTTTTAACAAATCCGACATCTAAAACACTACCTGTTATATGAAGTTGTTCATTAATTTTATAGGTAAACCCTAAGTCAAACCCAAATCCTGGGTTTTCGAAATTATATAGTTTTTTAGTAAAATCTTTTGGTTCAAAATTACCATAATCATCATAAACAATTCCAGTTGTTTGAACCGTTACATCGAAATTTAAAAGATGATGGGTGTAAATATTATTAGTTCCTAAAGTGGTATTAAAATCACCTCTGTTGTTTTTAGTTTGCACATTAAAAACAGAAGAATAGAATTTAACTCGCCCACCAATAGTAAATTTATCATTTACTTTACGGCTAATTCCTGCATGTAAAACACCTAATAAATCTCCCTTAAAATTCAAGCCTTCTAAAGAATATGTTTTGTTTAAATTAGAAGTTCCTTCATAAAATAATTCAGCAACATCACTTGGGTAATAGAAAATAAAATCAAATTCTTGGTAAAAACCAAAGCTTAAAAAATCATCATTTTTCAGTCTAATACCAGCACTTATAATTTCTAGTTTTTCATTTATAATAAAAGAATCATCATCGTTCAAACTATAAATGACGTCATTAATTTTATCGTTAATATTTCTACCATCATCAGCAAAAATATCGTAAACAGTAACTCCTGTTACTCCGCCATTCAAAGAAATACCTGATAATAATGGAATTCCAACAAAAAAATCATGACTGTAATTACTCCCAGGGTTTAACAGTAGTGTTTGCGGCACTTCATCAAAATCATAAATAACTTGATTATTCTGACTTACAACAGTAAAATGAAAGGCAATTACAACAAATAATATTTTAATTTTATTCATCTGCCGTAACTCTATAGTTTAACGTTGCTGCAGATTGAAGATTAAAACTATAATTTTGACTTGGGTCAAGCATTGGGGATCCTGAGTCCATAACCATATTAACTACAATTTTATCCGTTGGAAGTAGGGTGGGAATATCAGCTTCTAATATTGATTGTGTTATTTCATAATCAGAAATATTTGCAGCAATGTTTATGGGCTGAAAAGTGAATAATGAATTATTAAATTCATCTAAAAATTCGTATTGTAACGTAACTTCGCGATTAAATGTATTGGTGAATTTATAGTTAAAATCTGCCTGAACCAAATAGTTTTCATTATAAGACCCAACAAATACTGGGAATATTGTTGTGTCTGAAATACTTAAAACTTCATTCCCTAATTCATCTAATAAGTTTGAGCTGTTAAGCGTAAAATATACTAACGATACAACGTGTGTTGTATTAATTTCTATATCATTAATTTGATCTAGGTCAATGTCTTTAATACAACTTAAAAGAAAAAGGCTACCTAATATTAGTGTGTATTTTACAATTTTCATCTAGCGTTGTTTAAGGGGTTCAAGTTAATTAATAGTGTCAAATGTACTTTTTAATTTCTAATAAATTAGTAATACTTGTTATTGATTCGCCAACAGGGTTGTTATCAAAATTGCAATAAATAACCTTCATACCAACATTTTTTGCGCCCATAATATCTGCTTCCCAATTATCGCCAATCATCATACTTTCGTTTATAGTAGTATCCGCTAGCTTTACAGCATAGTTAAAAACTTTTGGATTGGGCTTCTTCACTCCTACCATTTCTGATGTTATGATTTTGTCGAAGTATTTTTCAATATCAGAATTTTTTAGTTTTGCAATTTGCACTTCACTAAATCCGTTTGTGATTATATGCAATTTATATTTCGGTTTTAAATAAGATAATAATTCATGAGTTCCTTCAAATAATTTATTAAATAAAGGCAATGCACTTAAATAATCATCGGCCAACAAATTAATAGTTTCATCAGACACTTTATATTTTAAAAAGTCAAAGGTATCTTTTAATCGTCCATATCTTAACACTTCCCTAGTTACTTTTTCTTGGCTATATAACTTCCAATAGCGTTGATTAATTGCTTTGTAATAATTTAAAAATTTATGAATCTCTAACTTGATATTATTATCTTTAAATATTTTGGCAAAAGAAAGTGCTGAGTTTGTTTCAAAATCCCAAAGGGTATGATCTAAATCAAAAAATACGTGTTTTATTTTCATTTGATAAAAAAAAGTTTAGTAATGAATCCCTTCAAATATAAATCAAACTTTAATGTTTATCCCAATCTATATAAGAATTTCAATATCTGTCTTCGTAGAGAAAATATAATTTTGCCTAGAAGTATTAGTTTGTGTTAAAGAAATACTTCCGTTGTCATTAATAAAGTATTTCTTGTATCCAAAACTAAATAAATAATTGCAAATTTTTTCTTCATTATTTGGCAAATAACTATCACTAAGTATTTCAATAATTATTGATGGGTAAAACTTCAATAAAATGTTTTTCATTCCCAATAATGCTTTATATTCATGACCTTCAACATCTATTTTAATGAAATCTATTTTGTTAAATGGCTTATTCTCAAAATAAGAATCCAATGAAACAATATTTACTTTTTCTCTAAATGAGTTTTCAATAAACTTTGTTGATACCATTCCTAGATTCATTTCTTTAACATCATAGTATAAATTAATTTCACCTTCTTCCTGGCCTATGGCAATATTCTCTGTTTGGACATTTGAAAGTTTATTAATTGTAATATTATCTATTAAAGATTCATAATTTTTTTTGAAGGGTTCAAAGGAAATAACTTTCCCATAAATTCCAATTAATTTAGACGCATAAAGAGTAAACAAACCGAAATTCGCTCCTACATCAACAAATATGGATTTTTCACTTAAAAAATAATCCAATGTTTTTAATTCCGCTTTTTCATATTCACCCAAAAAATATATATTTTCTTGAATCCAATCATCAATATGTAATATCAGACTTAAATCGATAAATTTTACTTTGAGTATTACTCCTTTGAATAAATTTAATGGCTTAAAAACTCTTTTATGTAACCCAAAATATTTACTTTTAATAAAACTATTTTTAAATAAAATCTTTAATATTTTGACTAAAACAATCCTAATCTTTAACATTTGATAAATGTACTATTATTTCAATAATTATAAAAAGATAATTGAAATTGTATTATATTTGAAGAAACTAATTTTTGAACAAAAAACTCCATATATTATTTTTAAGTAGTTGGTTTCCTTCTAGAGTTAATCCTGCAAATGGAGATTTTGTACTTAGACATGCAGAGGCTGCTGCTACAAAACACAATGTTACTGTTATTCATGTGGTTACAGATGAAAATCTACAATCTAATTTTGAAATAAGCAGATCAACACAAAATAATGTGACTACGGTTATCAGGTATGTTCCCAAATTTAACAAATCAATAAGTAAGTTTTTTCAATTTTTTAATGCCTACAAAGAATGCATTCAAGAAATTGGACACTATGATATTGTACACCACAACATAACTTTTCCAATTGGTTTAATGGCACTTTATCTAAAATGGTTTAAGAAAAAACCTTTTATTATTTCTGAGCATTGGACTGGATATCTTAATCCACAAAATAAATCAATAACTTTTTTAGAAAAATTCATTACAAAAATTATTATTATTAATGCAAAATTCATTTGCCCTGTTAGTAATGATTTGAAAAATCAGATGGTTAATTTTGGATTAAAAGGGTGTTATTTTAAAATACCAAATGTTGTAAACACAAACATCTTTTTCCCTATAAAAAAAACAAGTAAACCATATACAATCACACATATTTCTGCTCTTCAAAACAAACAGAAAAATATTGATGGAATATTAAGTGTCATCAAAAAATTATCTCTTTTAAGAGATGACTTCATTTTTAAAATTATTGGAAATGGTGACAAAGAAGAAACACAAAGTATATTGAAGAAGTTAGAAATACCAAAAACCAATATTGAATTTTTAAACTCAAAAAGTCAAGAGCAAATAGCTGAAATATTACAATGCACAAATTTATATTTATCATTTAGCAACTACGAAACTTTTGGTATTGTTATGGCGGAAGCAATTGCTACGGGAACACCTGTAATAACAACAAATACTGGTATTTTAACCGAAATAGATGCAACAAATTTTAGCACTACAATACCAGTAAAAGATCAAAATGCATTACTCAATGCAATATTATTTTATATGGACAGTAAAAAAGAGTTTAAAACAAAAGAGATGTTTAATTTAATCGAAACCCTCTTTAGTCTTGATAAAGTTGGTACATCGTTTTCAGATTTGTATTATGACGCTTTAGGAATTAAATGACAAATACATACCTTTTTATAAAAGAGTTTCTTAACAGGTCTGGAAATTATATATTAATCTCTTCTATCTTCTCAAGACTCCTTTCCTTTTTTGCTTCTTGGATTGCATTACAATTAATTCCAGATAAAGAACTAGGAATTGTTATTTATGCCTTTCAAATTATTTTATTTATTTCTCCAATTGCAAGTTTTGGATTAAACCAAAGTTTAATAAGGTATGGGGCTAAGTTAAAATCTATTGAAGAAAAAAATAAATTATTCTCTTTTACACTAACTAGAGGTTTAATAATCTGTGTTGTTATTGCATTTTTTATTGTAATCTGTTCATTTTTCATGAATTTTGAAGATAATAATACTTCATTTTACATACGCTTGTTATCAATTGCATTTATCACACAATTTTTATTTGAAATACTACAAATACAGTTTAGACTTCAGAAGAAAAATAAATCATTCGCAATTACAGAATTTACTTACAATATAGTATTAGTAATAACTGTTTTTCTGTTAAGTTATTTCTTTAAAGAGTTTGGCTATGCAATTGCAATAATTGCAACCCCTCTATTTTTATTTTTAATTTTTTATAAAAAATTAAAAATAAATTGGAAACAAAAAAATAGTTTTGACTTTATCAATTTCTCTTACTTTAGGTATGGTTTTTTTGCAAGCATGTCTAATGTAACTACAACTTTATTAATTTCAATCGACATTCTTTTAATCGGATATTTACTATCATCTATGGAAATGGTAACCGTATTTAAATATGTAAGTATAATTCCTTATAGTCTTTTGTTTTTATCACAAGTAGTAATTACAACTGATTTTGTTGAGTTTACAGAAAAGGTGTCAAATAAAAAATACATCTTTAATTATATAAAAAATTATATCACTCTTTTTACAATTATTAGTCTTGGATGCATTGTAGTAATTCTATTGTTCGGCAAGTTTTTCTTATCAATTTTCGACCCAACGTATGTAAACTATTTCTCTACTCTGGTTATTTTGACTATTGGTATTACAGGTATTTTAATTTTAAGAGGCGTTTTTGGAAACCTACTATCCGCTATTGGAAAAGCGCATGTTAATTTTATAGTAACTACAATTGCAGTAATATTAAATGTTATTTTCAACTATTATTTAATTCCAAAGTATGGGGTTTTTGGAGCAGCAATAACGTCAGCGTCTCTAATGTGGTTTACAGGGGTTTTATGTATGATTTTATTCTTTTATCATTACAAAAAAGAAGGCTTACTAAACAAATAATAACTTTCCTTTTCACTCCCAAAACTTTTATAAAATCTTGCAACACCATCAATCATAGACCCTTCAAAATCTAATGATAAATTTGTATTTGAAAATTGTTTGATTAACGCTGCAACCATTAACGTTGGTATTCCTAAATCTTTTGCTTTGGCTGTTGATATTGGCAATAAGAAGGTTATTCTACATTCATCTTTTAACCAAACAAGTCCAGAAACCAATTTACCATCAATGCAAACACCCCAGATATTAACACTTTGATTTCTACTTGAAAGCAATTTTTCTAAACTAGAAAATTGTTTTGGAAGAAGTTGATAGTTTTTATGTGTGGTTGAATAAAAATTTAAAAAGTCACGATAATTTACGTTCTTTTCTATTACAAAATTTTTATGAGTTATATTCTTTAAAACTCTTTTCCTGCTTTTACTAAAAGCATTTAAAAGTTGATTATAAGGTTGATTTAAAGTAAATATATAATTTACTCTTTCAACTACATGTTTCCCTTTTAATGCATTCGCTGAATTAAACTGTATGGTTAATTTTATAAATTTTTTAGGGATGTTTTTTATAAATTTATGAATTAAAAATTCCTCTATCATTATTGAAGAAAACACACCTAACTGTTGAGTCCAAGCTGGTGGATACACGTATTTGATTAAATATTTACTTCGCCATGGTAAGGGCATCACAGCTTTATAATCATTCAAAATCAATACATCCCAATTTGTAGCAACTAAATCTAAATACCAGGAATAGGCATAGATTCTAGAATTTAAAGCATTTTTGATACAAGCGTTGTATTTAACTTCATCTAAGTCTGATCGTTTGATATATCGAATCATTCTACCTCTAAATTAAAAATAGTATGATAAATTTTACTCCAACCTTTCCAACGACCTTTTCCGCTTAATGTTTCGTTATGAAAAAGCGTAATGAAGGTCCCATTCACTTGTTTCACTTCCTCTCTCAACTGTAATATTTTAGATTTTGCAACCGCTGGAACCATCTCTAAATGATCATTCAATGTAGTGTCCATCACCGCAAATGGAAATATTTTTAGAGGGGTTTGAATCTCGAAATCTAAATCATAAAAATAAAATGGCGTACAAGTGCTTGCTCTAAATCCGTATTCTTTAGCATAACCCATAGAATGGTCTTCTTCTATATCTAAATCTATTAGGTTTTGATACGTTTCTGGCAGCTTCAATCGCAAATAATGCTGACGCGATTTTACAATTGGCTGATTCACAATTTGCTCTAATTTCTTCTTTTCTTTTTTTAATTTATCGCTACTCGTCATTGTAAAATAAGAAGGGTGTAAACCAACAGCAACGTAATCAGCCACAGATTTAATTAGGGAACGATACACGTTATTAGATGATGAAACATTGGTGTCATAGGTAGTATAATCACCAACTAAGAAAAAGAAAATTGTTTTTATTTTATTCTTTTTTGATATTTCTAAAATCTCATTAAATGTATCGAATGGGTCTTTTCTAATTCTTAATAAAACTGCTATTCGATCTATAATTTTGTCAATTCTAAAATTGAAAAAATCTTTAATAAATCCACCTAAATTCCTAACAAACCCCTTATGTTTATACGCAAAAGCATTATCAACATCAATTGTTGAAATCATTTCAAATTTTCTATCTTCAAAAGTATATCCTGGAAATTTTTCTTTCAATAATTTCAGAAACTTCATCGCCCAAATATCTACCAAAGGCTTGTTCAAAAATTTATGCTGATAGGCTAAACTTTCATTTGCAGGAAAACGCTCATTTTCATCTTGTACATAAGGTAAGTATTCTTCATAACGGCTCAATAAATAAAAACTAGCTGCAAAAATATCAAAAGGAACAATTCCTTTCATATTATTATTAAAAAAACAAGGAATATCATCCCATTTCGACATGCTTAAATCAATGTTATTAACTCCTTGCTCAAAAAGCAATTCATTACTTTTAATATAAAACTCATTTCCTAATGGTTTTTTTGTGTAGGTTAATTTTAGCCCTTCATGAGAAATAAATTCACTAACATCTGTAGTAAAACTTACAGGAATCTTTAAAATTCTAACAAAAAATTGCTTGAATGTATAATTTAATCTAGGTGTAATTTTATGTGTGTAAATAAGCAACAAAATATTATTCTTTTATAAATTGTTTATAATGGTTATATCTTTCAAAAATTTGCCGAACATACATAAACGGTTCTATTCCTCGAACATAGCCATATTTTATATTTGGTAGATTATAGTTTTTACTAAAACTCAGTGCTAAAATCATTTCTTCAACATTTTCATCCCATTTCAAATTTTCTAATCCATTTTCTAAAGCTAGTTTTTGCGCATCTCTAACATGGCCGTAGCCACAATTATACGAAGCCATTGTAAATTTAATGCGTTGTTCTGCATCTGGTATATCGTCAAATCGTTTCCAAATTATTTTTAAATAATTAGTTCCACCAGTAACATTATCAGTTGCATCAAACCTGTTTTTTACACCCATTTCTTTTGCCGTTGCAGGCATAATTTGCATTAACCCTTCTGCTCCCGCCCATGATTTGGCATGTATTTCGAACTGTGACTCTTGGTAAATTAAGGCAGAAATCAGTCTCCAATCCCAATTCAACACGTTAGATTTTTCTTTTATTAAATCATCATATTTACTAATTGTGTTAGAATTTAAACTAAGAAATTCGCTTTTTATTCGCTTTCTAAAACTTCTATTATTTTTAAAATATCTATTATAAATAACATTGTAGTCTGCTGTTTTTTTGAATTTTTTTAGCCATGCGTTTAACTCTTCTAAAAGTTTAGGAGAATTAGTGCGTGTTGCCCATGCAATTTGTTGCGATAAACTTATGGGCACTCTCACATCAATATTTTTGTATTGTTGCGCCAAAATATTAGCAAGGTTTGCATCAGATATAGTATATTCAATTTTACCTTCCGAAACCATTTTTACAATTTCTTCTATAGTTAATGAACCACTTAAAGTATCTATCTTTATTTCGCCTCCTATTTCAGCAGAAAGATTATTTAAGCGTTCCGTAAATGATGTTTTATAGCGTACAGATACTCTTTCGCCTTTCAACTCAATAGCATCTCTTAGCAAAACGCGGTCAATTTCATGTAACTTCATTTTACGCCAATTGTCAGGTTTTTTTTGCACTAATACCTGATGAGTTAAATAAATATAATCTGAAAAACTAACTTGTTCTTGTCGTTTTTTTGTAATTGTTAATCCATAAGCTATTATATCTACCTTCCCATTATTCAAATTAGGAATTAAATTATTGATGTCATCTGCAACCTTAATTTCCACATCAACCCCCAAATAATCGCCAAAACGCTGAATCAATTCGTATTCAAACCCCATGGTTTCTCCTCGATATAAAAAATAACTGGTACTGTTGTAAACAATAGAAGCTCTTAATTTACCTTCTTCTTTAAGTTCATTTAAATCCTTTTTTACTGTGGGTTTATTCAAAACATTCTCCTTGTTTTTTGAACAAGAAATCGCCGTGCAAAAAATAAAGAGTAAACTTAGGTAAATTAAACGCATATAAATTATTTACAATTCGTTAGAGTCTGCAAAGCTAAAATACGATTTTTCAGTAATGATAAGATGGTCTAGCACTTTTATATCTAAAGTCTCCCCCGCTTTTTTGATTTTTTGAGTTAAACTTTTATCGGAACTACTTGGTACAAGCGTACCCGAAGGATGATTATGGGCTAAAATTATTGACGTAGCGCCTACTTCCATTGCTTTTTTAAATATCAAGCGTGTATCAACTAGAGTCCCTGTAATTCCACCTTTACTTAATTGTGTTTTTCGCAATACTTTATTAGAGTTATTTAAAAATAATACCCAAAACTCTTCATGTTGTAAATCACCAATAATGGGTTGCATAATTTCAAAAACTGCTTTGCTACTGGTAATTTCACTTTGTAAAAGCGCTTCTTCTAACCTGCGTCTTTTACCTAATTCTAATGCTGTAATTATTGATACTGCTTTTGCTTCACCAATTCCTTTAAATAATATCAACTGCTCAAGAGATAACTTAGACAATCCACTTAAATTATGATTAACAGACAACAAAATTTTCTTAGAAAGAGCCACTGCACTTTCATTTCTACTTCCAGAACCAATCAATATTGCTATTAATTCCGCATCCGACAAAACAGCTTTTCCTTTTGTAATTAACTTCTCTCTAGGACGATCGTCTTCCTTCCAGTTTTTGATAGAAAAAGACAGCTTTTCCTTATCCATAATGCTTTTTTTATCAAAGATAAGTTTTATATATTTGTATTAAATATTTTTTAATGAAAATTATTATTGCTGGTGCCGGAGATGTCGGATTCCACCTTGCAAAGTTACTATCCTATGAATCTCAAGATATTTATGTTATAGATACTAATAGCGAAAAACTTAATTATTTAGATTCTCACCTTGATGTAATAACTACGTGTGGAGATGCAACATCAGTAAAAACTCTTAAAGATATTGCTATTGATAAAACCGATTTATTAATTGCGGTAACCGATTCTCAAAATACAAATTTTACCATAGCAGTAATCGGTAAAAGGTTAGGTGCTAAAAAAACAATTGCACGTATTAATAATCCAGAGTTTATAAATAACCCAGATATCGATTTTAAAGAATTAGGGTTAGATTCTGTTATTTCCCCTGAAGAATTGGCGGCAAATGAAATAAAAAGATTATTAAACCAATCTACATTTAATGATTCCATTTCTTTTGAAAACGGAATTTTAAATATGGTTGGGAGTACATTAAGTAAAAGTTCTCCTATTCTTAACCTAACAGTTTTACAAGCTAAGAATAAGTTTTCTGAAATAGATTTTATAACTATTGCCATAAAAAGAGCGGATGAAACTCAAACAGTTATTCCACGTGGAGATACCATTTTTAATTTAGGAGATGAAGTTTATTTTTCTTGCCCAAAAGAGAGTATTCCAAAATTAAACACCGTTATTGGTAAAGAGGCCTTTACTGTTAAAGATGTGATGATTTTAGGAGGTAGTAAGATTGGTGCTAAATCTGCAATTAAATTATGTGAACAAAAATATCGCGTAAAACTTATAGAAAAAAATAAAGACAAAGCATTTAATCTTGCTGAAAATCTACAAAATACACTTGTAATTCAAGGAGATGGTCGCGATTTAGAATTGTTAGAAGAAGAAAATATTCGAGAAATGGACGCTTTTATAGCGGTGACTGGTAATTCTGAAACAAATATTATGTCTTGTTTAGTTGCGAAGTCTAAAGGTGTTAAAAAAACCATTGCTTTGGTTGAAAATATGGATTATATCAATATTTCTCAAACAATCGGAATCGACACGCTAATCAATAAAAAATTATTAGCTGCGAGCGAAATTTTCAAACACGTTAGGCAAGGTGAAGTGGTTGCATTGGCAAATTTAAAATATGTTGATGCCGAAGTTTTAGAGTTTAATGTAAAGCCAGCATCAAAAGTTACTAAAAACCTTATTAAAGATATAAAACTAACACGAAGTGCTGTCTTTGGAGGCGTAATAAGAGACGGGAAAGCATTAATGACCTTTGGTGATTTTCAAATTTTACCCGGCGATAAAACAGTTGTCTTTTGTTTACCAGATGCCATTTCAGATGTTGAAAAACTATTCAAATAATCTTTAATGAAATCGCTCAACTATCAAATAATAATCAGTTTTTTAGGGCTAACTTCTATGCTAAACGGGTTATTTATGTTGTTTGCATTTCCGTTTAGTTGGCACCATCAAGAAGACGCGCAATGGGGTATTTTATTCGCTGGAATCATAACAATGGCTTTAGGCTTTTTTATGTGGTTTTTTAATAGAAATGCACCAAAAAATCTTCAAAAAAAAGAAGGATATATTATTGTTACTTTTGGTTGGCTTATTTTATCATTAACTGGTACGCTACCCTATTTACTTTCTGGTGCAATTCCAGATTTTACCAATGCTTTTTTTGAAACATTATCGGGTTATTCTACAACGGGCTCTTCTATTTTAATAGATATAGAAGCAATGCCTAAAGGAATTCTTTTTTGGCGAAGCGCAACACATTGGATTGGCGGCATGGGAATTATCGTACTCACAATTGCAATATTACCACTATTAGGTATTGGAGGAATGCAATTATTTATGGCGGAAGCACCTGGCCCATCAGCTGATAAAATGCACCCAAGAATAACGGAAACAGCAAAACGTTTATGGCTAATTTATTTTTCATTAACAATTGCTGAGTTTTTATTATTAAAAATTGCAGGAATGGATTGGTTTGACGCCATAAACCATGCGATGTCAACGCTAAGTACTGGCGGGTTTTCTACTAAAAATGCAAATGTTGCTTATTGGAATCATATGCCAATGGTGCAATATATTATTACTTTTTTCATGTTTGTAGCGGGTACAAACTTTATCATTACCTATTTTGTTTTTAAAGGGAAGTTTCAACGCATATTAAAAAACGAAGAGTTTAAATGGTATTTCTTTGGTTCGTTATTTCTTATTATAGTTTTAACAACCATTATCTTAAATTTTCAAGATCCAACGCTTCAAACAACAATTAATCACCCTAAGCCGTTTGGCGAAACAGAAAGTGCTATTCGGCATGCCGCTTTTCAGATTATTGCTATTTTCACTACAACTGGTTTTGTAAGCGCAGATTTTACCATGTGGAATTCTTTTGCAACTATGTTTATTTTTGCTCTGTTCTTTATTGGTGGATCAGCAGGTTCAACCGCTGGTGGCGTAAAAATTGTACGGCACATTACCATGATTAAAAGTAGTTTATTAGAATTGAAAAAATTATTACACCCAAGTGCAATCATTCCTATTAGATATGGTGGCAAGGCAATTAATCATAATATCGTTTTTAATATATTATCATTTTTTGTGTTGTATATGCTTATATTCATTTTAGGCTCAGTCTTTTTTACATTTTTAGGGTTAGATTTTACTTCAGCAATAGGAATAACTGCATCGTCATTAGGTAATATTGGCCCAGCGCTTGGCAGCGTGAGTCCTACTAACAATTTTGCCCATCTTTCAGCTGGAGCAAAATGGTTTTCAGCCTTTTTAATGCTGATTGGCAGATTGGAGTTATTTACGGTATTAATACTCTTTACGCCTTATTTTTGGAAGAAAAATTAATTTCTAAAAACCTTTTTTGTTTTCCTTAACAACTTCTTATTTTTGAAAATAGTACTTTAGCTACAAATCTATTTTATGCCGTTTAAAGTATTGAAATTAACCTTTTCCTGTTGTATATATATATTGTGTATAAATACTACTTCCGGACAAGAAGTTGACTCTGAGCCATCTAAAAACAATACTCCGAGTATTAGTGTTGCTCCAACTTTTGCGCCGCCAAAACCTGAAAATAATTTTTTAGGATTAAAAGCATCAAACGAAGAATATAAAAATCCTATTGATGTGGTATTAAAAAGTATTACTGATAGAGAAAATTTGAGGTTATTGAATTCTAAAGGAATTATTGATCCTCAAAAAGCACATAAAGTCCGCTTAAAAAAAGAAATGGCAGAACTAACAGGTGAGTATGCTAAAATTGATAAATATTTAGGAGGGTTCAGCAGCACATCAAAAAGCATAACCATTGTTTGTCGCGATTTTCAATATCCAGATAATGATACAGTTACCATATATTTAAATGACACACCTGTAGTACAAAATATTGTATTAACTAGTTCTTTTCAACAGTTTACATTGCCTTTAAAGAAAGGGTTGAATGTGATTTCATTTAAAGCTATAAACCAAGGTTTTTCTGGGCCAAATACGGCTTCTTTTATGGTTATTGACACAGAAGGTAAAGTTATTTCTTCAAATGAATGGAATCTTGCAACGGGTGCTAAAGCAACACTTTCTATCGCTCGAATTGATGAGTAAAAAACAAACTCACTATGGATTAAAACTCCATATTTGGTTCATAGACTAAAGTCTACCTAACTATAAATAGTATTCAGGGGATGACTTTAAGTCATCCCCTGAATGACAAAATTTTTAGAAGTTATAGCAAGACGCTCTAAAACATCATTTCAACTACATTTGAGATCAATATAGATTATTAAGTATAAATGAAATTGTCTGCTCGAGCGAAGTCGAGAACTATAACTCTTCTAAGTTAAATGAATTTATCTATTGACTTAATTCTCAATTATAAAAAAGATTTATCGAACGCTAAAGGTAATAAGTCGTGAAGTGATTCTGTTTTTATTATGTTACCTGTTTCGCCCATAAAATAAATTTCGATATTTGCATCTTGCTTTATTTCATATTCAGATAATGCCTGACGACAACCTCCACAAGGCGCCACTGGTTCTGTTACAGGATTACTTTTAGAACTCGCCGTAATAGCAATAATTTTTATTTTTACATCAGGAAATCTTGATGCTGCCTGCCAAACCGCAACACGCTCTGCACACATACCAGAAGGATATGCTGCATTTTCTTGATTATTTCCTGTAATAGTTTCTCCATTTTCTAACAAAAAGGCAGTGCCAACGTTAAATTTAGAATAAGGTGCGTACGCAGTTTTACGAATTTTAACGGCTTCTTTCATTAACAACTGAACTTCATTAGGAAGTTCTTCCACATTTTGATAAACTGTGACTGTTGTTGTTAATTCAATTTTTTTCATTCAAAAGAATAATATTAGTAACGCTTAATAATCTTCATATAAATCTCCGAAGTCAAATGCTAAAGAGAAACGTAAAGTGTTTTCTAATGGATTATTAACATCAGATGCATTAAACAAATAAGACACGTCTAACTTAGCACTTTTAAATGCAAACCCAGCACCGATTGTAAAATATTGACGAGCACCTTTATAATCATTTTCATTAAAATAACCCGTACGAAGTGCAAATGCATTATTATACACATATTCTGCACCTAATGCCCATGTAACTTCCTGTATTTCTTCACTAAACCCTTCAGGGGCATCACCAAAAGACTGAAACATTCCTTTTACAAACCCGACATTATCATCCTTTCCTTTAAATTCACCATTTTCAATATATGGTGGCGTAGGTACTAATAGTTTTGTGAATTCAACCGTAGCATTTATTCTATTATAATCATCTAAAATAAAATCAAAACCTCCACCCAATTTTAAATTTGTTGGAATAAAATTTTCTTCTCCTCCATCGGTATAAGTAACTTTTGGCCCAATATTAGTGATATTAAAACCACCTCTCCAACGGCCGTTAAAATCACCATAATTTTGTTCGTCTGTTTGAAAATACCCAGAAATTCCTACTGCAAAAGTGTTAACTGGCCCAAGAGATGAATTAGTTGAATTTATAGCTAAATCAGATCGAATATAACTCATGGTAACACCCATCCCAAAATAATCGCTTAATTTAAGGGAATAGGAACCATCTAAAGAAAACTCATTCAAGTTTTCAACACCCAAAGGATTACCTATGTTATCTGTCAACTGAATTTCACCCAAATTGAAATATTTTAAACTTGCTGCCCAAGCACTTCGCTCATTTAATCTATTGGCAACGGTAAAACCTCCTAAAAAAATATCGTTTGTTAATGTTCTTAACCATGGTGTATAAATAAGCCCTATTTTATATTGAGAGTTCATAAAAGCAAATTTTGCGGGATTGTGATGCAAAGAGTTAGCATCAGGACTTGTGGCAACACCAACATCACCCATACCACCTGCACGTGCATCTGGCACGATTAATAAAAAGGGAGTTGCTGTTGTTATTGGATTTATATCTGGAGCATCTTGCGCTTTCAAAGCAGGAACCATTAATAAAATTGCAATTATAGAAATCAGTAGTTTTTTCATTTGTAAGTTTTCGTTTAGTAGGTGTTCAAATATCTTAATTTTTATTGAAGTATGACTAATTTCTCATATTTTTCTGCTTTTACATTCGACAAAGTACTTTTTACATTTAGTTTATAAACATAAACTCCTTTGCCAATTTTATCTCCAAAATCATCTAAACCATCCCAAATAATTGATCTGGATAAATTACCTGTAGATTGTACTGTTTGACTTAATGTTTTTACTAATTTACCAGAAACCGTAAATATTTGCACTTGTACTTCTAATGGTTCGTTGGGTTTATTATGATTGAACCAAAATTCTGTATAGTTTACAAATGGGTTTGGATAATTTAATACATTATCTAAAATCATTTCAGCATCGCTTACTACAATAAATGTTAACGTAGCGCATGAATTATTATTGTATGTATCCCAAGCACATAATTCTATGGTATGTAAACCTGGTTCTAAATTACGAAAAGGAAACTCTGCTTTTCCTTTTGTAAAGTCGTTTAACTCTGTTTGATAGTAATCATTTAAAATAAATGGATTTGCTTGATCGCCATCTAAAATTGCAACGATATCATGATCTACAGCGGTAATAGAAGTGTTAATTCCACTTTCGTCTTCAAGTACTACTACAAGTATTGGAGATTCGTTGGTGTTTCCTCCATCCACAAAAGACTCATCATTCATAAACAATTGTATTTGTGGTCCTGTATTATCTTCAGGTGCATTTGGGTTAATACCACCAATAACAACATCAAAATTATAACCCGCTTTTTCGCGTACTTTATCATCGGCATAAAAACTAAGTTTGCCTTTTCCGAAAGCAATCCGTAAATCTTTTGGTGCAATAAAATCAAAAGAGAATTTTCCGTTAACTACTTCTGCTCTTCCTCTAAAAATTTTACTTTCTATGGCATCAAAATTCATTATCGTCCCTAGATTATCGTTTCTAAGTGTTGATTTATTAATTGCTTTATCAAAAACAATTGCAGAGACTTCACCATTAAAATCATTAATAATATTACCCGAAGAATTGGTTACAATACCGTCAAATGAAATATGTGACAATGCTTTTATGGTGTCTAAAGATTGTGTGATATCAACCCCATTCATATGAGTAATTTTAACATCTGCCTTTGGTACTGCTAATTTCATTGCCGGATCTCCAATAGCATAAATAAACAAACGTTGGCTGGTTGTAAAGTTATTTTTTACATTCATAATTGCTTCTGCAATTGTGTAATTTTCGTCGTTAAAATTTAAGAGAGCCTTTACTAATTGTTCATTTATCACTCTACCAACATTAATAAATATTTCTCGTGTGGTTGTAATTAATGATACAGCACCCCCGTTTTTGTTCCAAACAATAAATTCACCTGCAGTTAAACGCAGTGGGTTATCAAACTTGGTGAATTCACAAGTAATTGTTATAAAGAGTGGTAAATTATTATAATTATTCCACGCTTGTATTTGTGGCACTTCTAAAATACGCTCTCCTGCCCAACCGTCTTCACCTCCATGCCCAAAATAATCAACAAGTAATGTTCCTCTTTCTACATCGTTTGTAATAGCAGTAACTACATCTGGGTAACGCTCACCACCCGATGAAACTTCTTGAACAAAAGCATCAGCATAAATCTTTTTAACATTTAATATAGGTTTGCGATCGGCAATGGAATCAGCAATTTTCTCCATGTTTTCTTGAAGAATTTCTTCACCTCTAGCATCTATATCATCAGCAATTAAAGTAACATTATTGCGCCAATCTCCCAAAGCATTTGTGCTGTAATAATTCAATATTTTTGTAACTACATCTGCTGCTTGTTGAATATCCGTTACAGGAATTCTTCCTGTAATTACATCTTGTCGATCAAATGAAGTTAAAAGCCCTTCATTGGCATCCATCATTCCATAATAATCATCTGTGACATATGAATTTGCTAAATTGAAACTTTGATACGCTTCAAAAACGGGTACAATATTATTATTACCACTAATTCTATCTTTATAATCATAAGATGCATCACCAAATAAACAGAGGTATTTTATTTTGTTTTCGGTTGTAGTGGCATTATCATATAAATGCTTGGTAAAATCTCTGATAGCCGTTAAATCTGGGTTTCCAGAAGAAAATTCATTATAAATTTTTTCTAAATCAACCACTTCAACGGTCAACCCATTCTGACGATGATAATCTGCTAAATTCTCCGCTTGATTTATTAAATAGTCTTGCGTAACAATCACATAATCTACATCTTGTAATGAATGTAAATTTTGATTTGCAACCTTTGGGTTATTCAATTTAATTGGCGTATAAAAATCTGATTCATTTATTACTTGATATTGCTTTAAAGTTCCTGCAATTGCATTAAAATCATAACTGGATCCGGTTGATTGATTTGTTAAACGAACTGGGTTTATTAAATCTGATACGTCCCAAACTTCAGAAATATTATTAGAATTTTGAATTTGATATTGCACAACACCACTTGAATTAGCAACCTCAAAATTTCTAAATCCGAATTGAGATCCATTTGCGATCAAGGTTTTTTTACCAATTACTTCTATATAATCTAAATGTGCTTTTGCTGATGGATTTCCATTGTTATTAAAAACAACTTCCACAGTTACAACATCTCCTGTCAAAGTAATTTCCCCTTTATTTTCTCTTGCATAGGCATGCGTTAAACTACCAAGTCTAACTGCTGGGTAATTTATTACGAATAACTCTGTACCATTAACTCTAATACTCATGGAGGAAACCAAAGATGATTCTACAACTCCTCTAACTCTAATAGTTATTGGCGAATTAGCATCTATATTATTAAAGGGTAGTGTAAAACTTTGTGTATCTTCAAAACTAAAATCTTCTCCAAACCATTGTTGCCCTACGGTAAATAAATTTACATCTTCTTTTTCGTGAAACGTATAATCGTTAAAAAGAGAAATCTGCTGTGTTGGGTTATTATTATTTGGCGTTTCATTAACAATTCGTTTTCCAGCACTACCACTTACAGTAATAAAATAAGTTGCCTGATCGAAATAAATATTTTTTTGATGTCTTATTAATGAATTATTAGTGTCATTAGACCAACTATCTGATCCTTGCGCATAAAATAATATATAATCACTGCCGTCAAATTTATCATCTTCTTCACCAGAAACAAAAATTGCATTTTCTTGCAAATCATCGTATCTAAATTCGCTATTTAATTGAGGTAGCATTTTACCACCATTACCGTAAATTTTAATATTCTTCGGGTTGATAGCATTCGTATTCATACCCAAACTCTGCAAAAATGAACGGGTAATTTTAAAAACCCCTGTTGTGTCAACAGAAAACTTATACCATTCACCTGTAGATAGCACTGAATTAAATGGGCGTTTTGTTTCAAATGATTTATTAGCCGTTATATTTGCTGACCCCAACCGGTAATTTAACGTAAATGACATCACTTTTCTAATTACATTTCCTTCTTTCACTAAAGGAGTCATTGTTAGCAATAAAGAATTTTTATTTCTTGCACTAACTTTCCTAAACTCCGTTTTTAATTTATTCGGAATTAAATCAACATTTAGACCTTTAAAATTAGCTATTGAAATTGTTTGATATTGAATATTTGTAATTGTATAGTTTGTTACACTGGCATTATTTCTAAACTCTATTTTTTTTGAATAAAGAGGTAGTTGATTATCATCAACAAACTGACCTTTTAAAATCGGGACTTGCAAAATGTTTTTTCTACTGGTAATCAACTGATTAACTTCATTCCAGTTTAAAACAATTTTTTCTTCAAAAGAACTTTGAGCAAAAACGGATACGACAGTTACTAAAACTAAAAAAAATAAGGTGATTTGTTTTTTCATACTTCCTTTACTAAACGTCTATTTTAAATAGATATTTTAACAGGATACAACATTACGCATAATAAAGAAATAAAACAATCGTTATATACACACAAAATTAACCTTAATACTAATAATAATTAAATTTTCTTGTGAGAGTACATATTTAATGTAAATTGCGCTCGCAGAAACCCCTAAAGTTGAAATGAACATGAAAAATATAATTGCTAAATCAAAATATTTATTGATTGCCTTTATTGCTGTTTCAATAATAAGTTGTCACAACAGAAACTCACAAAGTGCATCTCCATTAACAGGATGGTCATCAAAAGATAAAGCCGCAGCAGGTTTTACACCAGATAATAATTATAAAGGACAATTAACGCCTCCAGGAATGGTACTGATTGAAGGAGGAGCATTTACAATGGGTAGCGTACAAGACGATGTTCTTTTTGATTGGAATACAACACCAATTAAAATGCAAGTTCGTTCTTTTTATATGGATGAAACTGAAGTTACCAATACTGAATATAAATTTTATTTAGAGTGGTTGGCACAAGTATTCCCTCCTTCAGAAGACAATTACAAACATATTTATAAAGCGGCTTTACCAGATACATTGGTTTGGAGAGACCAATTAGGTTTTAATGAAATATTAACCGAAACTTATTTAAGACACCCTTCATATCAAGATTACCCGGTAGTTGGTGTTAGTTGGATTCAAGCAACAAATTATTGTAAATGGAGAACAGAAATAGCAAATGAGCGTATTTTAATTGATAAAGGAGTATTAAAAAATATTTATGAAGATGACTCTTTAAATGTTAAAGGTAAAGATCGTTTCGATACCGCAACTTATTTTGCAAATCCATATTTATTATTTGATGGTGATTCTACCATTTATAAACAAGGGTTGCCAGAGTATAAAAAATCACAAGGTAGAGGCTCTAGAGATGAGTTTACTGGCCGCCATGTGAAAATGGAAGATGGTTTAACAATACCCGGCTTTAGATTGCCAACGGAAGTTGAATGGGAATTTGCTGCAAAATCAGATGTTGAAAACAGAGAATATAACAATATAAGAGGTCGTAAAAAATACGCATGGAACGGAAAACATACCCGTAATAAATCTCGTAGAAGTGAAGGTGATCAATTAGGTAACTTTAAACAAGGACGAGGTGATTATAGTGGTATTTCTGGTTGGAGTAGCGATGGTGCAGATATTACAATAGCCATTAAACAATACCCTCCAAATGCTTATGGATTATATGACATGTCTGGTAATGTTGCCGAATGGGTAAATGATGTTTACAGACCAATTATTGACAATGAAGCAAA
>CAZUFO010000002.1:28220-50408 GCA_964619615.1 uncultured Lutibacter sp.
CCAGAGCATATGGCTACAAGTTACATTGGCTTTAGATGTGCCGTTGATAGATTAGGACCAATGACACCTAAAAAAAGAAAACGTTATAATTCTGACGTTGTTAGATAATAATTAATAATAATATTTTAGAAAAAACCTCGTTTAATCAACGAGGTTTTTTATTTTTATAGTATGACTACGGAAAAATTATATTTATTATATTCTAAACATTATTTAGTAGATACTGATACTCGTTCTATCAGAAAAAATACCCTTTTCTTTGCGTTAAAAGGTGCTAATTTTAATGGTAATAAATTTGCAGAAGAAGCACTTACAAAAGGTGCTTCATACTCAATAGTTGATGAAAAAGAATATCAAACTTCCGATAAAATAATTTTAGTTGATGATGTTTTGAAATCACTACAAAATTTAGCTAGTTATCATCGAGAGAAACTAGGAATACCAATAATTTCATTAACTGGAAGCAATGGCAAAACTACTACCAAGGAATTAATCAATGCAGTTTTGAGTTCTAAATACAATACCTCCGCCACCAAAGGTAATTTAAACAATCATATAGGTGTTCCGTTGACCTTACTTGCAATGACTCAAAAAACTGAAATAGGCATTGTAGAAATGGGTGCAAATCATTTACATGAAATTGAGTTTTTATGCAATATCGCAAAGCCAAATTATGGTTATATAACTAACTTTGGAAAAGCACATCTAGAAGGTTTTGGAGGTGTTGAAGGTGTTATTAAAGGCAAGTCCGAATTATATAAATATCTAAGAAAAAATAGTGGAACTGCTTTTATTAACCAAGATGATAAACTCCAAGTAAGTCAATCAAAAAATATCAAAATTGTCAAATTTGATGCTTCGCTAAAATTCATAAATGTGAATCCGTTTGTGAAATTCATTTTCAATTCAGAAGAAATTCAAAGTAAATTAATAGGTGATTATAATTACACAAATATTGCTGCTGCAATTACAATTGGAAATTATTTCAATGTAGATTCTAACAAAATTAAAACAGCAATTGAAAATTATATTCCAACAAACAATCGCTCTCAAATAATAGAAAAAGAATCCGCAAAGATACTATTAGATGCATATAACGCGAACCCAAGTAGTATGGAAGTTGCTTTAAACAACTTTAATAAGTTACAAGAGAATTCTAAAATTATTGTACTTGGTGACATGTTTGAATTGGGAAAAACTAGTTCCGCAGAACATCAAAACATAGTTAAATTAGTTGAAAAAATGGATTTCAACAAGGTGTATTTAATTGGCGAAAACTTCTCAAAAACAAGCACAAAAAAAGCTTCCAAATTTGAAAGCTTTTCTGATTTTATTAAAACTATAAATTTTAATGATTTTAAAAATTCTACGATACTAATTAAAGGTTCTCGTGGAATGGCTTTAGAAAGATTACTTGATTTCTTCTAATAAATTTTGATGATATTCTATTAACCCATCAATAGGCCTTCTTACAATATTACCAATGGTTACATTATACTTTTTTGCAACTTTATAAATAATATCTGATGAAAAATAAGCAATTGATCCCACAAAATGAACAGGAACATTTTGATAATTATCATAAGTTCTAATTCTGTTTTTAAAGAAATCTTTAATTCCCTTTTTCAACACCGTATTAAAATATTCATTACGATCATTTCTAAAAATAAACTCAGCAAACTTCGCTAAATATGCATTCGGATTTTCTTTCTTGTAAATATTCTCCTTAATACTATCTGCCGTTAAATCAAATTTATTAGCAAATTCTTGACGTAAATACTCTGGCATCTTCTTGTAATAATAATCACGAATTAATTTTTTTCCGAAATAATTACCACTCGCTTCATCCATTAAAATATATCCTAATGAAGCAACTGTTGTATGGACATCAACTCCATCAAAATAACTACTATTTGAGCCAGTACCCAAAATACAAATAATTCCAGGTTCTGTTGTTGCACCAAAAGCGGCAGCAAACGTATCTTCTTTAACTGAAACAAGCGCATTACTAAAATAGTTTTGAAACACTTTTTTTAAATTCGCTGTTGGTTTTTCAGTACCACAACCAGCACCATAAAAATAAATTTTAGAAATCTTATCGCTATATTCTCTTAATTCCTCATTATCAAGCAGACGATCAGTCAATACTTCTGTATTTAAAACCGCAGGATTCAATCCTAAAGTTCTTGTTTTTAAAAGTATTTCTCCATTATTATCAAGAACAATCCAGTCAACTTTTGTAGAACCACCGTCAGCAATTAAAATCATCTTAAAAGATTTTTAAAATTAAAGTGAATTTATGTGCTGCGCTAATTCAACCAATTTAGTAGAATAGCCAAACTCGTTGTCGTACCAAGATACAATTTTTACAAAATTATCATTCAACGCCATACTTGCATTTGCATCAAAGACGCTTGTTCTTGGTTCAGAAACGAAATCTTGTGAAACAACACCTTCATCCGTATAACCTAAAACTCCTTTTAATTCGTTTTCTGATGCATGTTTAAGCGCTGCTTTAACCTCATTCCATGAAGCACTTTTTTCTAATCTACACGTTAAATCTACTACAGAAACATCAACAGTAGGAACTCTAAATGCCATACCTGTTAATTTTCCATTCAATTCTGGAATTACTTTTCCTACAGCTTTTGCAGCTCCAGTAGATGCTGGCACAATATTATTTAATGAAGCACGACCCAATCTATAATCTTTTCTTGACGGACCATCCACCGTAAATTGCGTTGCTGTAGCCGCATGAACTGTAGTCATTAACCCTTCAACAATACCAAATTTATCATTCAACACTTTAGCAATTGGTGCTAAACAGTTTGTTGTACAAGATGCATTTGAAACAATTGTATCAGCGGCTGTAATTTTTTTATGATTTACACCCATTACAAACATTGGTGCATCTGCAGATGGTGCAGAAATAGCAACTTTCTTAGCACCTGCTGTAATGTGTTTCCCAGCACCTTCAAGGTTGGTAAATATTCCGGTACAATCTAAAACAACTTCTGCACCAACTTCATCCCATTTTAAATCTTCAGGATTACGTTCTGCTGTAACTCTTATTTCTTTTCCGTTTACAACTAAATTTCCATTGTTTACATCAATTGTTCCGTCAAACTGACCATGAACTGAATCATATTTTAATAAATATGCTAAGTGCTCTACATCTAACAAATCGTTAATACCTACTATTTCTACATCTGGTTTTGATACCGCAACTCTAAATGCGATTCTACCAATTCTTCCAAATCCGTTAATTCCAATTTTCGTCATAATTCTTGTTTTTTATATAATATTTATGTTGTCATTATGTCTGACACTCTTAATAACTCTGTATTTATTTTTGATTTCCCTTTTATTGCTAATTCCAATTCTGTTAAAAGCATTTTATTATCTGAAACACCAACCATTAAATTAGATTTTCCTTCCATTAAAGATTCAACCGCCTTCACTCCCATTCTACTTGCCAATACTCTATCAAAACAAGATGGTGAGCCGCCACGTTGCATATGCCCTAAAACTGAAACTCTTACTTCATAAAAAGGAAAATGATCTTCTACGTATTCTGCTAATTCAAATACGTTTTTACCGGTCTTATCGCCTTCAGCGACAACAACAATACTTGATGATTTTCCAGATTTTTTACTTTTTTTAAGCGAATCAATTAAACGGTCTAAACCTAAATCTTCTTCTGGTATTAATATTTCTTCTGCTCCCGCTCCAACACCTGCATTTAATGCAATATGCCCAACATCACGCCCCATTACTTCAACAAAAAACAATCTGTTATGCGAACTTGCTGTGTCTCTAATTTTATCAATTACTTCAACCACAGTATTTAAAGCAGTATCGTAACCAAGTGTGTAATTTGTACCGTAAATATCATTATCAATCGTACCTGGAATTCCTATTACTGGAAAATCAAATTCTTCATTAAAAATCATAGCACCAGTAAAACTACCATCACCACCAATTACAATAAAAGCTTCAATACCTTCTTTTTTCAATTGTTCGTATGCTTTCTGACGACCTTCTTTAGTTCTAAATTCAGCAGATCTTGCAGATTTCAATATTGTGCCTCCTTTATTGATAATATTACCAACACTACGGGCATTCATTTCTTTAAATTCACCTTCAATCATTCCTTGATAACCGTGGTAAATACCAACACAATCAATTTTGTAAAAAGCACATGTTCTAACTACTGATCTTATTGCAGCATTCATTCCAGGAGAATCTCCACCAGATGTTAATACTGCTATTTTTTTAATATTACTATCCATAAAATATTGCGAACTGCAAATTTACGCTATATCAACCTAGTTTCCAATTACAAGTACTTATTTTAACTAAAACGTTTTCGGTATTATATACTTCACAAAAAACATAACTTAATATTAATTATTTGCTAATTTTAACAATAGCGTAAAAGGATTCTAGCAATTCATAATCACTCCAAAAATAAAACGGATTATAATCTTCGAAAATTAATTTCGACCTACAACATTAATTTGAAGATAAATGAATTTAAGGCTTGTAATTCTATATGAATTATTCCAATTCCGTTTTGAACTACTAATTCTGAAGAAAGTTTATTATATAATTGATCTGTTACCATGTAAGTACCGTCTTTCAGTTTCCATGCTTCAATTACAGAAGTTGGGAGTTTTAAATCGAGTTCATGATTTTCAGTATCATCAAAATTAGAAATGATAATGAGTTTCTCATCACCAGACCATCGCACAAAAGAAAACACACGATGATTGTAATTCTCAGTATTAGTTCTATTATAACTATGAATTTCTTCATAATTACCCATTAGTGCACTACTATTTATTGTAAAGTTTAATAGCCGTTGATAAAAATTTCGGAGATCTTTTTCTTCAGTTGTAGATTGTCCGCCATCAAACTCATGATTGTTCATCCATCTTTGGTGATTTGGCACTCCAATGTAATCAAATATTGATGTTCTTGTTGCAGTTCCAAAACCTGCGTTTTCATTTCCTGGTTCGCCAACTTCTTGCCCAAAATAAACCAATGTTGGCGAAGAACTGATGGTTGTTGAAACCACCATTGCTGGCTTTCCTTTTAGCGCATTTCTTGCAAAACCTGGACTCGCAATACGTTGTTCATCATGATTTTCTAAAAAGTGAATCATATTGTGCTCTATATCTGCTAAATCATTTTGAATTTGAGGCAAATTATCCGTTAAACCATGTCCTTGCATAATGTTTTTTATAGTATCATATAAAGCAACTTTATCATATAAGTAATCAATTTTCCCCTTTTTGATGTAGTCTCTATATATGCTTGGCGTATAAATCTCGCCAAGCAGAAAGGCATTTTCATTTTTCATTTTAATAGATGAATTCATGTAGCTCCAAAATTCAACGGGTACCATTTCTGACATATCATATCTAAATCCATCAACACCCATTTCGGTCCAATACAACGCAATGTCTCTAAATTTTATCCATGAACTTGGGATATCTTTATCACTCCAAAATTCAAAATGTTTTTTATAATCTTCATTTTCATAGCCTTCCGGCAGTTGATCAAAATCTTTTTTCCCATCAGGTGTTACCCCATAATTTACCTTTACAGTTTCATACCAATCATTCATATTTGGCTGCGCCAAACGAGATCCATTACCCGTCCATTTTGCAGGGTTCTCTTCAAACTTCCCATCAGATAATTCGTTCTTTTCACCATCTAAAGGTTCATAACCGTTTTCCCAAATTGGGACTTGAAACGCTTCGCCAGGAACATAATAAAAATTGTTATTTACATCATACACTACCGTTTTATCATCTGTTGCGCCAAAGTCTTCAACACCTTCAGGTTTAGTTAAACTTTGATAATTTCTAGCAACATGATTAGGAACAATATCAATCAACACTTTCAATCCTGCGTTGTGCGAACGTTCTAAAAGTGATTTAAACTCTTCTAATCTATTCTCTGGGTTTACCGCCAAATCAGGATTTACATTGTAATAATCTTTAACTGCATAAGGCGATCCTGCTCTGCCCTTTACAATATCTGGATCGTCATTAGAAATGCCAAATTCAGTGTAATCTCTAATCACACCATGGTGTAAAATTCCGGTGTACCAAATATGAGTAACACCTAAATTCTTTATTTCTTGTAGTGCCTTATTTGTAAAGTCATCAAATTTTCCAACACCATTTTCTTCAATAGTTCCCCAAGGTTTGTTGGTTGTATTTGTATTACCAAATAAGCGAGTAAACACTTGGTAAATGATAATTTTTCCTTCTTTTTTTTCAGTTGGATTCTTTTCTTCTGAAACAGCATCAACTTTATTAGTTGTGCAGTTTAAAAACATTGATATGATTAAAAGGCTATAAATTAATTTTTTCATGAGGTAAATTTTATTTTTTAGACACTTCTAATAAGACTATATCATACGTTGATTCTATAATGATTTTCCCATCAATGACTTTAGCATAATTATCAGAATAAGCATCGTGTAGTGTAACTCCGTCTTTAAATACTTTAGACACATCTAATGTTTTTTTCCCTTTTGACAAGTCTAAACCAACTACTACAACATCAGCATATTCTTCTTTTGAAAAACTTCTTTTAAACAGGTATGGTTTTTCAGAAATCATTTCATGTACTCCTGCTCCAATGGCTGGATGATCTCTTCTAAATTTTCCTAATTTTTGCCAGTGGGTTAAAATTTCTTTTGTCTTAGGATTATTTTCAATTGTTTCCCAATTCATATTAGAACGCAGCGTTGCATCTCCAATAGTGCCTTCAATAATTAATGAACGTGCAATCTCATCACCATAATAAACTTGCGATGTACCTGGGGTCAATAATAGTTTTGTTGCTGATTCAAAAGGCTTTTCTCTTTTGGAATCAAACGGCTGTCCATCATCGTGCGAAGTCAAATAATTTAGAATTTCTTGTTCTTTTAAGTCGCCTTGCAAAATAGTAGCATATTTTACGAATAATTCTTCATAACTATCTAATTGTTTTGCATTCCATTTGAACTCAAAATTTATTAAACTCTGAAATCCGTTATCAAAATAATCTACTTTTTTATCGCTGAAATTATAGTATTTTCCAGAACCTATTCCGTAGCCATAAACTTCTCCTAACAAATAAAAATCTGTTGCATCTATCACTTTGGTTGGATTGTTTTTTTTCCACAATTCAAAAGAGTAATCACATTCTTCTTCAAATTCTTTCCAAACAGATTCCTCTACGTGCTTTACTGTATCTGCTCTGTAACCGTCAATTCCAAATTCGGAAATATAATCTGTTAGCCATTTTATAATATAATATCTTGGTGCTCTTGGATACTTTGTTCTTTCAAAAAATGCATCTAATTCTGAAATTTCTTGTTCGTATCGCCCTTCTTTTTTCCACTTTTCAACCAACGCTTTTGGTAGTTCTACGTTTTCATTACTTTCGGTTTTTATGTCTGGTAAATTTTCAACCAACGTACAAGAAATCGTAGATTTATAATCTTTGTAATTGCAAGTTGGTACTGTTCTTACCCAATCTTTTGACCAAACTGCATCTAACGCTGTTGTTGGCCCCGTATGATTAATAACTGCATCTAAAATGATACGAATCCCTTTTTTATGTGCTGTTTTCACTAATTGATGTAAGTCTTCTTTTGTGCCAAAATTTGGATCTAAAGCAGTCCAATCTTTTGTCCAATAGCCGTGATAACCGTAAGTAACACCTGTTCCTTCGTCTGTTGCATCGTGTATTTGCTCTACAACTGGCGATAACCAAATGGCATTTATTCCTAAATTGGTAAAATAATTTTCGTTTATTTTTTGTGTAATTCCTTTAATATCACCTCCTTCAAAGCCTCGTAATTTTGAGGCTTTTTTTGTTCTGTTAAAATTTATATCGTTTGATTTGTCTGCATTGTTAAATCTATCTATCAACAAAAAATAGATGTTTGCAGATTTCCATAAAAATGGAGTTTCTATTGCAGGTTTTGTGCTGTTTTCTTTATTACAACTTAGTGTTATTATAAAGATTATTAGTAGTAGGATTTTTTTGTTCATTATTTACTTTTTTTATAGAATGCTGATGACACAGATTTTAATAGATTTACACAGATTTTTGTCATTCCTGCGAAGGCAGGAATCTGCTTAATGTTTCCTTTTATTATTATTATTATTATTATTATTATGAGATTCCTGCCTGTGCAGGAATGACAGTTGCCTTCGCAGGAATGACAGATTTTTAGTGATAAACTTTTTTCATTTTTAAAGTTCTATATTTATTTTAATTGTTTTATCAGTATCCCAATTTACAGGAATTGAAAGTGTTTTATTTTGTGAATTCCATAAAACTGAAATCTTTTTTCTATTAATTTTAACTCGCTTTGGCTGTTTCTGAATGTTATGAATTACAAGGTCTATTGTTTTATTTTCTGAAACATATTTTTTTCCAATTTCAGCATCAAATTTAAATTTCAAATATCTTTTTTTAGTTTTACTTTTAAAAGATAGAATTTCATACTTTCCTTTTTCAAAAGTATTTGCAGTTTCACCATCATCACTAAACATTTCGCCATTACTTTCTTTAACAGAAGCATCAAAGTAATAATGTAAATTAAAATTATTTGAAGTGAAATCTTTGGTTGTTTGCATTGGCTTTGCCATAGGAATAAAAGCGCCACCTCTTACAAAAGTTGGAATAGAACTCTCATTAACGGAAATGATTTTTGTTTGTCCGCCTTCAAATTTTTTATCTGTATAGAAATCAAACCAAACATTGTTTTTAGGAAAATACATCTCTTTTTCTGTTACTTCAGAAGTAAGAATTGGAGTTACCAAAAAATTATTTCCCCAAAGATATGAGGTTACTTTAGTTAACAAATTTCTATTATTAGGTTCATCAAAAAATAAAGGTCGCATTAATGGTGCTCCTGTTTGGTTATTTTGAAACGCCAAAGTGTAATTATAAGGCAATAACTTATAGCGCAATTCTATAGACTTCTTTGCCAATGCTTTGGTTTTAGATTCTCTAAAAACGGGTTCGGCAGGAATTTCTTCTTGTGCGTGTGGACGATAAATAGGCTGAAAAACGCCATATTGCAACCAACGTGTATATAGTTCATCATCAAGATTCGCACCAGCAAAACCACCCAAATCGGAATGCATATAGCCTAAACCTTGCATTGCCATTTGTAATGCAATTTTTGGTTGCGATTGTAATCCGCCCCAAGTTCGGTTTACATCTCCAGACCAAGGAATCATCCCAAAACGTTGTGAGCCAGAATAACCTGCTCGCATTAAAATAAAGGGTCTTTGATTTGGGAAATCTTTTTTGTAACCTTCGTAAACCAAACGTGCCCAATCGTGTCCATAAATATTATGAACCTCATCGGCTGTTCCTGTTGCGTGTAATAAATCTGAAGGATGTACTTCTGGTTCGCCTAAATCTCCCCAAACTCCTTCAACTCCCATTTCTGCTAATTCTTTATAGATGTTCCAAAACCATTGTTTCCCTTTCGGGTTGTAAATATCTATAAGTCCTGTGTTGCCAAAATAAAAATCATACTTATAAGGATTTCCTAAAGAATCTTTTGCGAGAATATCTTTATCAACTGCTTCTTGCCAGCGTTTGGAAGTGGTTAAAATAAAAGGCTCTGTTACCAAAATAGTTTTAATACCTTTCTTTTGAAAATCAGCAATCATTTTTTTAGGCGTTGGAAACGAATCTTTTAAAAATTCTAAATTTCCCATATGACCTTTAATATCTTTCCCAAACCAAAAAATATCAATAATAACAGCATCTAACGGAATTTTTTCGTCAATAAATTTGTTTACTGTTTCTGTTACTTCTTTTTGAGAATGATAACCAAATCTACTTGAAAAATTACCTAAAGCCCAACGTGGAATTAATGGCTGTTTCCCTGTTAAATCGGTATAATTATCGATTAAATTCAACCACGAATCACCAACGATAACCTGATAGGTTTTTCTGCCAGAAATAGTTTCGTAGGTTAATGTATTATCTTTTTTACTGTCCAAATCTAAATAGCCAATTGGTGCATTATCAAAATGAATAGCGTATAATTTTGATGACATTACCAAAGGCATTGTGTAATTCATCAACTCGCTATGTGTTTCGTAGCCATAATGTGCTCTGTTATATAACTGTAATCGATTACCTCTACGATTCATATCTAACGCTCTGGATCCGCCACCATACAAAATTTCGTCTTTAGTTAAATTGAATTGAATTGCTTCGCCATTTTCAATTTTTTGATAGCCTAATTTTTCTGAAATAATGGGTTTTCCTTTATAAGAATATGAAATTTGGAAAGGTTGCTTTTGAATGGTTACTTTTATTCCGCTTGATATATATTGAATATCATTTTCTTTTGTTTCAATTTTTCTTAAAGTTAATTTCGGTTTTAAAACTACTGCGTGTGATTCCTTATTAAATTCTTGCCCTTTTGGAATAAAAGTTGTTTCAACTATTTTAGAAGTATAAAAGGTAATTATATATTTTCCTTCGTTAACAAAAACTTCAATATGGTTTGCCTTTTGTTCGATATTTAAAAACTTTCTACCCGCATTTTGAGCAAATGTGCTTTGGATGAAAAAGAAACTTATAAAAAATAATAGTTGTTTAAGCATTCTTGTTAGTCGTTAGTAAATTCGTTTAGTATTGGTAAAGCCTTATTATCAAAATCGTATAATGCTTGATTTTCCCAAGGCGAACCATTTGTTGAATTTGCACCATTAAAAGCAACAAATCCTCCTTCCCAATAACAAAAACCTATACCTTTATTTGTCGAGTTCAAAATTTCTTTCAATTTTGAAATAAAATCTTTTTGTCCTTGTGGAGTTGCAGGATATTCTGGTAAAATCAACTGCTCTTCTAATCCAACAATATTATTTGTAAAATCATTCCATTGTAAAGTAAAAGGATACGCAGTTTCAGCAATTATCACATCTTTATTATACGTTGAACCTAAATCTGAAATTGTAGATTCAAGAATATTTAAATTTTTTCCGTGCCAAATTGGATAGTATGAAATTCCAATAATATCATAATCTATAGCATTTATTTTATTAAAAAACCAATCCGATCCATTAATTCCTGCATAATGCATTATAATTTTTGTGGTATTCGAATTATCTCGAACAGCCTGAACTCCAACTGAAAGCAACTCTAAAAATTGTGTTTCATTATTGTTGATGTTTCCATAAGGAAATAAGATTCCTGAATTAATTTCGTTACCAATTTGGATGAAATCTGGTTGCATTTCTAACACCAAATTTTCTGTGTAATTATACAGATTATCTTTAATGGTATTAAACGATTCGCCTTGCCAAGCAGAAGGTGTTATTTGACTTCCTGGATCTGCCCAAGTATCTGAATAATGTACAGTAAGCCAAACTTTTAAACCTTTTGCTTTTATGCGTTGCGAAAATAATTTCACGGCATTAAATGAAGAATAATTGGTTGATGGATTGTGCCAAACTCGTAATCTAATAGTATTTACACCATTGTTTTTTAAGGCAGTTAATACGTCTTCTTCTTGATTATTTAGATTGTAAAAAATCGTACCTGCTTCTTCAATTTGTGGTAAGGACGATAAATCGACCGAACTAATAAACGTTTCAGAATTTGGAATAATAGTATTACTGTCTTCTTTTGAACAAGACAGCATAATGATTATTACTATTATTAAATAAAATGTTTTCATTTTAGTTCAATTATCATCGAAGTTTTACCTTTAACTTTCAATTTGTTTTCTAATAAAATAATTTTATCAGAAATAATATCTTTTCCTGTTTTTGAGTTTTTTATTATTTCCTTAAAACGACTCAACTCCAATTCTTGTGCTTCTGGATTGTTATTTATTACAATCATTACACGTTCTGTATCATTATATCTAAAAAACACATACACATTATTTTGTGGGATAAATTGCATCGTTTTTCCTGTGTGAATTACCGTTTTTCCTTTTCGCCAATTGAATACTTTTTTGGTGAAATTGAAATATTCGTTTTGTTTTTTTGTTCGTCCAGAATTGGTAAAAGCATTGTTTACATCATCTTTCCAACCGCCAGGAAAATCTTTACGTATATCGCCATCACCATTTTTATCTCTGTTTCCTAACATTCCTATTTCGTCTCCATAATAAAATTGTGGAATACCACGAACTGTCGCAATAAGTGTCATTACTAATTTGTATTTATTGATATCATCGCCATAAATGTCGCTAATTCGATTTGTGTCGTGATTTCCTGCGAATACCAATAAATTATTGATGTTTGGATATAAAAAATCATTGGTGAAATTGTTATAAGCACGAATCATTCCTTCTGTCCAAGACCATTTTGGTTCTTCATTAAACATTACCAAAATAGCATTGTGCAACGTAAAATCTATCACACTTGGTAAGTTGGAATTAAAACTATCTATCTTTCCAACATCACTATCTTTTTGCCAATATGCTATTTGTGCTTGATTGTGCATCCACACTTCGCCAACAATATTAAAATTTGGATATTCATTTATTATGGATTTTGTCCATTTTGCAATGGCTTTTTTATCATTATAAGAATAAGTGTCAACACGTAAACCGTCTAAATTGGCATATTCTATCCACCAAATTGCATTTTGAGTAATGTATTTTAACACTAACGGATTTGTTTGATTAATGTCTGGCATTGTAGTGTCAAACCAACCATTCATACAGGCTTTTGAATCTTCAATAGAAGCATTTGAATCGAATTGTGTTGCCATTCTGTAATTGCTACGTTGGAACCCTTTTTCGCCATCTTCCCAATAGTTAATCCAATCTTTTGTTGGTAAATCTTGTATTATCCAATGTTTGCTTCCCCAATGATTAGTTACATAATCCATAATGAGTTTTAGTTCACGTTTGTGCATTTCGATTGCCAAACGTTTGTAATCTTCATTAGTTCCGTAACGAGGATCTATCTTGTAAAAATCACTTTGTGCATAGGTATGATACGAATATGTTGGCTCATTATCCTCCAACATTGGTGTGCTCCAAAGTGCTGTAAAACCTAAGTCTTTAATATAATCTAAATGATCTATCACGCCTTGAATATCGCCACCTTGTCGTCCAGAAGAATTGGTTCTATTTACTTTTTCTACTGTATCGTCTGTGCTATCATTATCAGGATTTCCGTTAGCAAAACGGTCTGGCATTATTAGATAAATTGCATCGCTGGAATCGAACCCTTTTCGCAAAGCGGAATTTTTTCTACGTTGTTTCAACTCGTAAGTATAAATCAACGAAACACCAGTAGCATTCAAAAAATTAATTTCGAAATTACCAACCGTAGCATTTGACAAATCTAAGTCGATAAACAAATAATTTGGATTTTCTGTCTTTTGAATATTGGTAATTAGAATTGATTTATCTGAAATACTTGGAGATAATTCTGAAATATTTTCGCCATATACCATTAATTGTAAATTGGTATTATTCATCCCAATCCACCAATTTGGAGGTTCCATTTTTGAAACTGTTTGTGCACTCAATTGTATTCCTACAAATACTATTAAAAGAATGATTATTTTCCTCATATATTTATTCAACATAAATTATTTACAGTTACTTAATATTAGTCCGTTCTTTTTACCGACTGTTATCGTTTCGTCTATTAAAAAAGTTTTAGAATTTAGAATATCCATAAAACACTCCCCTTTCAATTCGTCAATAATTATTGTTTGCTCACTATTGCTATTATTAAGAATAACTATTAATTTTTCCCCTTCAAATACTCTCTCAAAAACAAAAAGGTTATTTCCATCATCTGCTAAAAGTGTTTTATAAGACCCTAATTGCAATGCTTTGTTTTCCTTTCGGATATTAATAAGTTTTTTATAATGCTCAAATAAAGTTTGATTAATTTTCACTTTATCTGGGCTGTGTACAGATCCATCAACATTAAATATTTCGTCGTCATATTTAATATCTTCCCAAAGCATAGGTTTTCTACAATCTGGATCATTACCGCCCCACATACCTACTTCATCGCCATAATATATCATTGGAGCGCCAACATACGTCATTTGCATAATTGCAAATAATTTCTGTAATTCTATATCGTCAGGTGATGGTTTTCGGGTAGAATAATCTGGGTTATTCAGCGCAATGGACTTGTTGAAATACGCTCCCCAATTTCTAAAATTCTCAATACCTCTATTTACTATATGCGACCCAATTCTATTAGAATCGTGACTTCCAAAAAGATTCATTGAAACATCTGCTACCCCTTTTGGATATAATTCTCTAAGTTCTTTTAGTTTTAAATCAAATTCAGTCGCCGTTATGTTTGTTGAATCTGGATTGAAAAAGAATTCTGCCGCTGTAAAAGCAAAATTATAATTCATTTCACCATCAAACTCATCGCCTTGCATATACGGTTTTACTTTTTCAGGTGTATCAACAATTTCTGCGGTCATATATGCTTCTGGGTTAATTGACCGAACATGTTTTCTCCATTGTTTCCAAAACGGGTGCCCAATACAGTATGCAACATCTAATCTCCAGCCATCAATTCCAAATTCTGTTCCCATATTATTTGGGTTCATCCATCTTTTAGTGGCATCAAAAATATATTGCTTTGGTCCTTCAACAATTCCTAAACTATCTTCTTTAAACTCAGGAAGTGATTTTACTCCAAACCAACCTTCATAATCAAATTTAGATCCAGTAATTGAATCGTTCCATGACTTAATAATAAACCAATCTTTATAAGGAGAATTCTGTTGGTTTTTTAGTACATCTTGAAAAGCAAAACTATTATATCCTAAATGGTTAAATACACCATCAAAAATAATTTTCATCTCTCTTTTATGCACTTCTTCAATTAGTTTTAAAACTAATTTATCTGCACTTGTCCAAACCCAACTTGCTGGATCTAATGGGTTTTCATTTGCAATTAATCTTCTATCACCTTCTGGATCTGGCCCAAAATTTGGGTCGATATGATGGTAACTTTCGCCATCATACTTATGTAAAGAAGGGGATTGGAATATTGGGTTTAAATATATTGCAGTAATTCCTAAATCTTGTAAATAATCTAGTTTATCAATAATTCCTTGAATATCTCCTCCATACCTTCTTCTTAAAATATGTTTCCACATATCACGCTCTCCATTATCCTTTTCGTAATCTTGAAGTTTATACCAATCACTTCCCCAAGGATGAATTTGCCATGAATTTGGTAATTCTTGAGGGCCTGCACCGATAATATCTTCTAAAATTGGATTATTACTTGTATCTCCATCTCTAAATCGTTCAGGAAATATTTGATACCAAACCACAGTTTTTGCCCAATGTGGAACAAACTCTTCTTTAATTATATGCTGAGATGATGTTTTTGAAGAACCATTCGAGCAACCAGCTATGAAAACTATTAATAGTATTCCTAGTAAGAAAAATTTTATTTTCAATTTTAAATAATTTTTTATTCTTAACATCACTTATATCTATTAAAAACATACTATTCTTGTCTTTGTACATTTCTTCTAATAAAACTACTTAAAGTAGTTACCTATAAGTAATATCTAAATTGTTACCAATTCATTTTTTGAAATAACTTTTTCTTTACCATTTACAAAAATTTGAACAGGTGTTTCTGACTCATTCGTAAACTTACATTCAGAGTGACTTTTGTAAACTTTTAATGTACTTCCTCTAAAGTTAATTTTAAACGAATACGAATCCCATTCTTTTGGAATTTGCGGGTTGAATGAAAGTTTTCCATCAAAATTTCGCATTCCACCAAAACCTTGTACAATTGCTAGCCAAGTACCTGCCATACTTGTAATATGCAAACCTTCATGCACTTCGTGATTGTAGTCATCTAAATCGAGTCTAGAAGTTCTTAAATATTGTTCATACGCTTTAGGCATTCTATCTATTGATGCTGCTAAAATTGAGTGAATACATGGTGATAATGAAGATTCATGAACCGTAATTGGTTCATAAAAATCGAAATGCCTTTTAAGTGTTCCTTTATCAAACCTGTCTTCGAACATATACATCCCTTGTAAAACATCCGCTTGTTTTATATAACAAGAACGCAAAATTCTATCCCAAGACCATTTTTGATTTATCGGTCTTTCGGATTTTGGCAATTGACTTGTTGGAATAATTTCTTTGTCTAAAAAGCCATCTTGTTGTAAATAAATATTATGCTTTTCGCTAAATGGAAAATACATATTATCAGAAACTTTTAACCATTTAGAAATTTCACTATCAGTTAACTTTGTAAGTACAATTATACGTTTATAATCATCTACATAATCTTTTTTCAATTTGACTAAGTTTTCATTTGTATATTCAATGCACCATTTGGCTAAATAATTAGTGTAATAATTATTGTTTATGTTATTTTCATATTCATTTGGCCCTGTTACTCCCAAAATTACAAATTGCTCTTTGTCTTTTGAAAATGTTGCCCTTTGATGCCAAAAACGTGCAACAGCAATCATTACTTCCATCCCATATTCTGGAATGTAACTATAATCAGCCGTATAATTTACATAATTATAAATAGCATAAATCATGGCACCATTACGATGAATTTCTTCGAAAGTAATTTCCCATTCGTTATGACATTCTTCGCCATTCATGGTAACCATTGGAAACAAAGCTGCACCATTATTAAATCCTAATTTTTCAGCATTTTCAATAGCTTTTCCTAATTGATTATGACGATAAATCAATAAATTTTTAGCAACATGGTTATCTTTTGTGCTCATGTAAAAAGGAATACAAAATGCTTCGGTATCCCAATAGGTACTTCCGCCATATTTCTCGCCAGTAAACCCTTTTGGACCAATATTTAAACGCGAATCTTCACCAGAATAGGTTTGATTCAACTGAAAAATATTAAAACGAATCGCTTGTTGTGCCTTTATATCTCCTTTGATAATTATATCTGCAGTTTCCCAAATTTCAGCCCAAGCAATTTTTTGCATTTCTAACAAAGCATCAAAACCAATAGTTGCGGCTTTCTGTAATGTTTTTTGTGAACATCCTATAAGTTCATCTTTTGAATGATTCATAGATTGACAATAACCTCCAAATTTTATCAAAGACAATGTATCGCCTTGATTAACATTAGATTTACTTTTATAGTCAATTCTTTTTTCTAATTCACGTACTGTTTTTAGAAGCGTAATTGGTTGCCCATTCAGTTCATAAGCGATATGCATTCCTGTAGCAACGTAAAATTTTGTTTTTAACGTTCTTGAAAGAATTACTGCATCATTATCGCGATCTTCAATATCTAATATCTTCCAAAAAAATTCGTCGTAATTTGTATCTTCATTTTTAATACCAGCATCAATATACGGTGAAAACTCAACTTCTCCTGTAAAATTCAAAGGCGTAACACTATATTTAATAGCTCCAACTTCATTTATATCTAATGAAAGAAAACGAACAGATTCAACTTTTACTTCACTTCCATTAAGCAACGTTGCTTTAAAACTTCGTTTCAAATACCCTTCCTTCATGTTTAATTCACGTCTGAAGTCTTCAATATTAACGGTGTTTAAATCTAAAGACTCGCCTTGTATTTTAATATCTATTCCAATCCAATTCGGTGCATTTAATACTTTTGCAAAGTATTCTGGGTAGCCATTTTTCCACCAACCAACTCTGGTTTTATCTGGGTAATAAATACCGCCAATATAACTTCCTTGAAATGTTTCGCCAGAATAGTTTTCTTCAAAATTAGCACGTTGCCCCATTGCACCATTACCAATACTAAAAATACTTTCTGAAGAGGTTACTTGATCTTTATCAAAACCTTCTTCAATAATTAACCATTCGTTAGGTATAATATAATCTAAATTCATCTTCTAATTTCGTGTCAATTTTTTTATTAAATCTATCGTTAGCCCAGTTGTAGAATTAAAAATATAATCTGCTTCAAATAAGGCGTCTTTATTGCCTATTCCTATACATGTCATTCCAGCAAGATTTGCTGCTTCAACACCAGCAATAGCGTCTTCAACAACAATACAATCTTGTGGGTCTATCCCTAGTTTTTGGGCTGCTATTAAAAACACTTCAGGGTCTGGCTTTGCTTTTATTACATCATTACCATCTACAATAGCATCGAATAAATCGATTAAATCTAATTGTTCTAATATCAATCGTGCATTTTTACTTGCAGATCCTAATGAAAATGGTATTTTTTGTTCTTTTAAGAATAGTAATACTTCATAAATACCTTCTAATATTTCTTCTTGTCCCATTTTTGAAATAAACTCTAAATAATGCTCATTCTTTTCTGACATTATTTTTTGCTTTTCATTTTCCGGTAACGTTACTTTTCCAATATCCAATAAAATTTCAAGCGATTTAGTTCTACTTACACCCTTCAACAATTCATTTTGAGTTTCAGTAAAATCGAAACCTAAATCGTTTGCTAATTTTTTCCATGCTTTATAATGATACTTTGCAGTATCAACTATAACTCCATCTAAATCGAATATAAATGCTTTTTTACTCATTAGTTTGATATGTAATTGCGTTTTTATTTGTTATTAATAAATTACATAGTCCTGCAATTATTAAACTAATTCCTGCAACGGTCATTGCATTTATTGCTTCTTCGCCTAGTAAACTTGAGACGTAATTAATACCTCCTAACGCTGCAATTATTTGAGGAATTACAATAAACATATTGAAGATTCCCATAATTACACCCATTTTTTTAGGATCCACAGAACTCGATAGCATTGCATACGGCATAGATAAAATACTACCCCAAGCAAAACCAATAAGTATAAAACAATACTTTAAATTTTCTGGGGAAGTATAGTTCATCAATATGAATCCTAAACCTCCAAGTATTAAAGAACCCATATGCACAAACTTTCTATTTATTCTTCTTTTTGAAGTATAAAACACAAGAATTAATGCAAATACCATTGATGATAAACCATAAGTTCCCATTGCTGAACCTACTGCATTTGAAGATTCTTGAAATGCAGTATTCGCAATATTAAAGGCTTCAAATTGTACAGCATCTGCCATATCAAAAGCCGAAGCAATTGGTGCTGGTGTATGAAAAACATGTTCTGTAAGTGCTGGATTTGCTAAACTCCACATCGTAAAAAATGCAAACCAAGAGAAAAATTGAATCACTCCTAACTTTTTCATAGTTAGTGACATGTTTCCAATATTTTCTAAAATATCTGAAATAAATGTATTCTTATTCTCACGTTTTTCACGTTCAAACTCTTCCAAATCTTCAGGTGGATATTCTGTAGTAGTAAAAACGGTATATAAAATACTTAATAAAAACACAAAGGCCCCTATAGCAAAAGCAATTTTAACTGACATTGGTATGACTCCTATTTCGGCAGAATTGCTAAAACCAAGTTGAGATACCATCCAAGGTAAATTACTTGCAATCCATGTACCAATACCAATAATTAATGTTTGCACCACAAAACCATAAGAACGTTGAGAGTCTGGTAATTTATCAGCCACCAAGGCTCTAAATGGCTCCATTGAAATATTTATAGAAGCATCGAGAATCCATAAAAATCCTGCGGCAATCCATAAAGTGGGTGAATGAGGAATAAAAAATAGCGTAACGGAAGCTAATATAGCCCCAATCAAAAAATAGGGCCTTCTTCTTCCCCATCTAACGCTCCATGTTTTATCACTCATGTAACCAATAATTGGCTGCACTAATAAACCTGTTAAAGGGGCTGCAATCCAAAGTATAGGAATGTCGTCAATTTCTGCACCTAATGTTTGAAATATCCGAGACATAAATCCGCCTTGCAATGCAAAACCAAATTGTATTCCTAGGAATCCAAAACTCATGTTCCAGATTTCCCAGAAACTGAGTTTCTGTTTTTTCATCGTAAAAATGTATTAAAAAATTATCGAACAAATTTGGCTGAATGCCTTTTATTCAATGGTGTGAAGTCGAAATTTAGTAAATTGTGAAATTACTTTTGATGGCGTAAAGATAGATTTTTTTTTTTAAAACAAAACTTTTTACAAACTTTTTGTAGATTCTCTAATCTTCAAATTAGTTGATAATACAATTTTTTGAGGGGCTGGCTCTACGCTGCTTTCAATCCTATTTAACAGCATTTCAGCCGCTTGTTTCCCCATCGTGTAACCGTGCTGAACAACGGTTGTTAGTGGCGGTCTTGCCAATTTAGAAATAGGCCCATCAGTAAAACCAATTACACTAATATCTTCGGGTATATTAAGACCTCGATCTCTGGCAATATTCATAGCCGTTACTGCATACACCTCATTAACTGCAAAAATTCCATCAAAGGTTTCGTTTTCAAACAATTCCTCTATTTGTTTTTTTATGCTTTCTCTTTCGTCAACCTCAACAATTAAATCAACAGCTACCTCCAACCCATGATTTTGAATTGCTTTTACGTATCCCTTTCTACGCAAAGTCCCAACTGTTATGTGGTTTGGTGTTGTTATTAAGGCTATGTTTTTACATCCTATCTCTATTAAATGGTTTGTAGCATTCATAGCTCCACTTACATCATCAATAATTACTTTATCGCACTTAATGTTTTCGTTTACCCTATCAAACATTACCAGCGGAAAATCTTCTTCCATTAAATCATTAAAATGTTGATAATCATTACGGCGCTGCGTCTCTTTGGAGATAGATGCTATTAAACCATCTACACTTCCATTTGTAAGCATTTCAATATTCATTACTTCTTTATCATAAGAATCATTTGATAAACAAATCATAACACTATAACCTCTCTGATTCGAAACCTCTTCAACACCTTGAAGCACTGTAGAAAAAAAATAATGCACAATATCTGGCACAACAACACCAATAACCTTAGTACGTTGATTTTGCAATCTAACCGCTAAACTATTGGGTTTGTAATGATATAATTTTGCAAAAACTTGAATTTTACCCTTTAAATCCGTACTAATTTCATGACTGTCTTTCAGCGCTTTAGAAACTGTTGAGATAGAAACATCAAACTCTTTCGCTATTTTTTTTAAAGTTATTTTGGGCTTCATTTATTTTCTTTAAGCTGTAAAAACAAATATACTATTTAATCTATAAAAATACTCTAAAATTAATTCAAATAAACCTACAAGCATCTAAAATTGGTTTTTACTGCTAAAAATCATACAAATACGATTTTACTTAAACTTTTACTCAAACGTTGTAGTAAAAAAAAACTTCGAACTAAAACGTTTTCGTACATTTTTTAGTGTTAAAAAATTGTTAACTAAACTTATAATATTTAACTTCACAGTGTGAAATTCGAAATTTAGTACAATTGTTTAATCTTAAAACTCAAATTTAATTAATTCAAATTTACATGAAACACTTAAGAATATTTATAGTTCTTTTATTATTACCTTTTAGTATGTTAGCGCAGCAATCAGTTAGCGGAACAGTAACTGAAAAATCAACTGGCACAGGTATTCCTGGAGTTGATGTTATTATAAAAGGAACTGCACGTGGAACTTCTACAGATTTTGATGGTAAATATACTATTGATGTAAATGAAGGCGAAACATTATCGTTTTCATTTCTAGGGTATCAAACTGTTGAAATTGTTGTTGCAACAAGCAGCACCATTAATGTAGAATTAGAAGATGGCTCTGAGGCTCTTGATGAAGTAATAATAGTAGGTTACGGTACAACTACAATTAAAGATGCTACAGGTTCAATAGCAACAGTAAAAGCAGCCGACATTAATAAAGGTGCAATTGCTTCGGCAGAACAATTATTAGTTGGTAGAGTTGCTGGTGTACAAGTTACTACTAGTGGTGGTGCGCCAGGTTCAGGAAGTACTATTAGAATTAGAGGAGGCTCATCTTTAACGGCTTCTAATGATCCATTATTTGTAATTGATGGTGTACCAATTGATAATGGCGGAGTTGCCGGATCAAGAAACCCATTAGACCTAATCAACCCTAATGACATCGAATCATTTACCATTTTAAAAGATGCCTCTGCAACAGCTATTTATGGTTCTAGAGCATCAAACGGGGTAATTATTATTACAACCAAAAAAGGGAAAAGTGGCGAACTACAAGTTAGTTATTCTGGTAACGTATCTATGCATGAAAACATAGAGTTTGTTGATGCATTATCTGCAGACAACTATAGAAGTTATGTGAATGCGAATGGT
>CAZUFO010000003.1:0-7420 GCA_964619615.1 uncultured Lutibacter sp.
TTTCTAATTGATGTTCAATAACTTGAAACTTGTACCGCTCACACTCACTTTCTGAACCCGAACCAATAATATGATATTCAAATTCAACGCCATTTTTTTTGAGTAGATGCATCGTTTGTATGGCAATATCCAACCCTTTAATCCAATTAAACCGTGCAACGGTTACAATTATTATTTTTTTTGTTAGATTATTATTGAGTGGTGTTTCAAAAAAAGTCAGAGCTACCGCAGGTGTAATAATTTTAATATCTAAATCATTTGGCATTCCAAATTGCACAGCCCTATTTATTAGAAATTTTGAAACGCTATGAACCCTATCAACTCTTTTCCACAGTAAATCATAACAGCCTTTAAACTTTAAAGGGTATACATTAATATCATAACCTCTAAAACTAACAGCCATTTTAGCTCCTATACTCTTGGATATATTTTCTTTATTCAAAACTAATGTCGCGTACCCAAAATGTAACCATTCGAGGTTATGAGTCAAAATATGCGCACAAGAATAAGTATTTTTTAATATCTGAATAGTACTTCTACCACTTTTTCGTTCATTACCTATAAAACTAAATACTTGCTTAGGAATTATAAGTAGTTTTAATGAAGTTTTTATTAAACCCCATAATTTGGCTAAAAAATTCTTTCTATAATTCGCATAAGACTGATACACTTTACATAGCTTAAATTCACTAGAGTTTGTATTCACAAAAAGAATAACTTCAAATTTAGATTGCTGTAATCCTTTAATTTTAGAGATTAAGAAAGTTTCAGAATATGCAGGTGGCTTAGAAAGCACCAATCCAATTTTTATTTTATTATAGTTCATTATAAAAATTTAGCATTTTAGAACTCATTAACTCTAAATTATGTTGTCTTTTAACCTTTTCTTTAGCCGCTTTAATTATGGGTTTTAAATTATTCCTTTCTGTATTTATAAAATTTTCAATCTTGGAAACCATATCATCTACATCTCTATTTTTAAATAGCCACCCTGTTTTACCATCTTCAATTACTTCAGGCATCCCACCGCAATCACTACTCAAAACTGGAGTCCCAATTGCCATAGCTTCCAAAACAACATTGGCCAATCCTTCTGAAATACTTGGTAATAAAAACAAGTCTGCTTTTTTAATTTTATCCAATACTGCACTATGCTCCAATTCATCAATAAGCGTAACAAAAGTATTAAGTTTTAATTGATCTATAATAAAAAGTAATTCTTCCTGTTTTCCACCAGCAACAATGGTATAATGAACAGTTACTTTTTTATTTAGCAATTCTTTAATTGCGTATAAGGCATACTTATAACCTTTTATCCAATTGACTCTACCAACCGATAGTATTTGGATGCTACCTTTGCGTTCATAATTATTTTTTATAGGAATATTATTTAAATCTAACCCTGAGTAAATAACTTTAGAATGAGGTTCTGTAATTCCTAATTTTTGTAAATTAAATGCAATATTTTTTGAAACAGCATGAATGCCATCAACTTTTGGTAACTCCTTTTGGTATGATTTTTTGTATTTCTCATCAACATAAGGACTAACATTCACCAACCTCCCTCTAAAACTTACAACTATTTTAAACAATTTACTTTCTAAAATTTCCTCAAATAATATAATATGCGAAACCCATTGAATGTGAATGATATCGGCATTTACAAGAATGAATTTTGACCAAATTAAAAACTGCTTCAATTTAATTTTTAAATGCTTCTTTGATTTTAATAAAATTCTTACGAACTTAAATAAATAATGTGTTTTAAAAAGTAACATCTTAAAAATCACCATTAGTAAATGAAGAGTAAGTAGCACTTTGGAGTTAGAATCTGTTGGTAACAATATCAATTTTGACTCCCTCTTTTCAAATAATCTATTTGCTGTTCCTGCAAGATAAATTGAATCATTTCCTTCTGCCATTTTCTCGGCTAGAAGATTAACAAAATGTGGTGGTTTTAAATTACCATTGTATAAAACTATTCTCATCTACTATATAAATCGTTCAATAAAACTATTAAAATTTTTAGTCATTACTTTAGTAGAATGATTTTTTTTTGCATATCCCTCTACATTTATAGAAACTTCTTGCAAATTTTTTCTATTAGAATACAAAAATGAAATTTTTTCGGCTAAATTATTAACAATATCAGTATTATCAATCAAAAAACTGTTTTTATTATCTTGAATTATTTCAATATTCCCGCCAATACGTGTAGCTATAACAGGAGTTCCTACGGACAATGATTCGGTTAAAAACATCGAATTACCTTCTCTATATTTTGACAATAATATTCCTAGGTTTATGCCAGAATAAAAATCAAACAATTCATCCCTATTTATCCATCCCAAAAAATAAACTTGGTCTTTCAAATGGCAATTAACATATTTTAATATGTTTTCATAATAAATTAAATCAGGTGTTTTTTCATTATTTATATCCCCAGCAATAAACAAATGAACTTTAATCTTTTTCTTTTTTAATTCATAGATAGCTTCTAATAATTCAAGTAAAGATTTTTCATGACTAAAACGACCCGCATACCCCAAAATAAAATCTTTATTGTTTAAATTAAATTTTGCTCGATACACATTCTCTAAAGAGATACCTTTAATTTTCAATTTATTATTCAATTCAACTGCATTGTAAACTGTTTCTAATTGTAGTTTACCTGGCGGATTAAATTTTTTAAACTCTTCTATAGCCAATTTTGTATTTGCTAATATCCCATCACAACTTTTAAACAAGTATTGTATATTCCGAAGCCCTAAACGCCCTTCAATATCTGTACTACGATAAAAATAGATATGTTTTGTTTTTGGGAATTCTTTCTTAAGAATCTTAAACAATTCAATATGCATGAATGTAACTATAATATCAGGATTAATCTCTTTGATTATTTTTTTAAAACCTCGATAGTAGATAATTCGATCTGTTTGTGTAAAACCAAATATCTTTTTCTTAATTCGATACGGAGTTTTATCCAATATAAATCCTAAAATATTATTAATTCGGGTAGGTCTGGGATGGAAATATTTTGTCCTATCAAAATCTACATTATCAATAGAGTTGTCATACTTACTAACAACGAAATATTTTATTTCTTTAGACTCATTCTCAGCCATAGTGCTAATAACTCTTGCTACTCCTGGGCTAGAATTAATTGGAGGAATGGTATGCCGTGATCCAGAGGCAAGTATAACTTTTTTCTTCATTAAATTTAATCTCTTAAATAATTTAATTCAATTAATGCTTTTTTTAAATCCTTGTTATACACTTTGTATGTATGCCGCTCTTGGAAACTTTGAAGAGTTCCTTTTGAAAGTTTCTCATATCGTAACTTATCTGAACTTAAATTTATCATTTCTTTACTCAGTTCGCTTATATAAGGATATGAAGTTATTAATATACCATTATTCTCATTTAAGACAACTTCTTCATTGCCTCCAGAATTTGTCGCTATTACAGGCTTACCTAAAGATAATGCCTCTATAATGGAAAGAGGCATTCCTTCTTCAGATACTTCTCTATCAGTCGGACAAATAATAGCGTCCATTTTACCTAACAAACTCGTTAAATCATTTCCTTTTAAATAACCCGTAAAAACAACAGGCAATTTGTTTTTTTCCACAAAATCAAAACACTGCTGTAAATATGGAGTTATTATGTTGTGTTTTCCTTTAGTACCAGCTCCTCCAAAAATATATAATCTCGTATTCTTATTTAATTTAGATACGATTAAAAATGCTTTTAATAAATTTAATACACCTTTTTCTATGCATACTCTTCCTGAAAAAGAGAAATTAAATTCCGCAGGATTAACATTTATACCATCTTGATTATCTAAACTTTGAAATGCCTTTTTCTGAATAATCGCATTGTCAAAATTATAATATTTAGATGGATTCAATTTATTTGCAAACTGATTATTTGCTTTTTTTAAAGCAATAATATTTACTCCAAAAACAGCTTTACAATTTGAAATTAAAGCTTTCCACTGTGTCTCATTTAATTTTGAGTGCAAAGAAGTTCCATGATGGTACAAAATCACGTCTCTTTTAGGAAATATAGTTTTAATCATTTGAACCAAGCCAATACCAACATGAACAATAATTTTATCATACTTATTGAACATTAAAAATCTACATACAGAAATATAGTAAAGTAGTTGTTCCTTTTTTCCAGTAATAAATTTTTCTCGTCTTTTTTTATAGGGATATATTAACTCTAAGAGGAAATACAATAGTAAATCAATCTTATTTGATTTTACATGAATAAATTTCTTTTTATCAAAAACACTATTTTTTAAATTGCTATTATAATTAGACAATACTGTAAAACAATCTTTATTGAACGTTGTTACCGTTTCATAAATAATTTTTGCAGGTGCTGCTCCTTCGGGTGATGGCACAGAATTTAGCGATCCGTAAATAATTAATATTTTAGTTGGAGTACTCAAAAGGATTCTTATTTAATTACAGATCATATTATTTTCTATGGTCATTTACAACTTGTTGTATTAAAAGTTTAAATGCAAAAAGTCGTTTCCCTATTATTTTAAAAATCAAAAAATACATAACAATTCTTGGGTATATATTGAAATACCAATTTACTTTTTTTGTGTTTTCTTTTATCAAGGAAACCAATTCTTTAAATTGTATACCTGTAAATGTATTAATCTGTTTCAATTGATTCATAAAAAAAGCATTGAAATATTTTTTAATTTCAACATTCATTAATTGCCTTTTAGAAATTTTATTAAATGCTAATACTCTAGAACTAAACCTTACAGTTTTTCGATTTATATTATTTTTAACCCCAATTCTAGAATCATGCATCCGGTTAAAAACCAGCACGTCACTTAAAACTGTATTCTTTAAAACATCGCATAACAATCTTATATGAAACTCCCAATCTTGAGAACTTGATAAGGAAATATTGAATAGTTCTTTTTTTTCTAAAAATGATTTTCGCCATAAGGGTGCATTCGTACTCCAAGCAAGTCTAAATGTAATAAAATCTGTAAGAGGATCGGATTTTGGTGTGAAATGTGAATTCCAGTAATGTTTTAGATTATGAATATTCTTTTCAAAAAATTGAGTTTGACAAACAACTAAATCAGTGTTATTAGTAACTAATTCCAATACTTGAAGTTCTAATTTGTTAGCTGCCATTAGATCATCAGAATCAAACCAATTAATAAATTCACCCTTACTAATTGTAAAACCATAATTACGACAACTACAAGCACCTTTTAATAAATTTTTAGGCCGCTTAACTTGTTGTATTCTTTTATCTTGCTTGCAATAACCTTCCACAACCGACCAACTCATATCACTCGAATAATCATCAACAACAATACATTCCCAATTTTTATATGTTTGGGCTATAATAGAGTCGAGCGTTTCACCTATTAGTGACTCTCTGTTGTAATTTGGTATTATTATGGATACTAATGGATTCAAATAGGGTCTGTTTTAAATTTTGCGTTTTGTTTTTAAATAGGTTCTAATAATTTTTTTATAATAATTAATATCAGTTATTTTATGTTTAACCATCATTTTTAAAATCATTTTAAATGCTAAAAAATAATGTGTTCTTTTTATTAATGTAAACTCTGTAACACCTTTCCACGACTTTGACCACAAATGAACCATATAAGTGGTCTCATCAATATGCTTATAGATATCTTGATCTGCATGCATATCATTTGGCAACGGATAAAAATAATTCTTCGGATAAATAACAACTGCTCCTACATCTACTTTATCTTCAAAACTCCCACTATAATCATACAACTCTTTAAACGTATTTGTAAGTATTATAGGTATAGCAATTTTCCAAATATCATAATGAGCCGGAATTATCAAATTTTGATATACTGCCAACGCTTTTTCAATAAAAGGATGTTCTTTTTCTACCGCAATAATACCACAACTAATCTTTGATGGAGACTCTGAACCTAAAAAACAAATGTTATCAAGTAAATTATCGATGCTTTTTATAGCAAGCATATCGGTATCTAAATAAACTCCTCCAAATTTGTACAATACCTGTAATCTTACATAATCTGAAACAAAAGCCCATAATTGTTTCTTATAGGCAGATTTCACAAATGGATGATTCATATCCGAATTTTGTTCATCCCATTTCATTACTTTATAATCACTAAAATGAATACCCCATGAATCTATGCTTCGCTGCACCTTTTCTGGGTAGTCATTGTTACCAAACCAACAATAGTGGATTATTTTGGGAATACTCATAAAATTACTAATTTAAATAATGTGCCCCTCTTTGTTTATTAAGGTTTCTGCTTTTTATTATGGAATCAAAAATTGGATCAATCATTTTATACTGCTTTAAATAACCCTTTACTTTTTTTAAATTCAATCTTAATACACTTTTAATAATACGTTTTAAGTATTTTATTTTTTGGTTGGAACAGATGTCTTTAATGTGAAGAATATTAATATCTCCATTATTAACTTTTAACTGTTTTTCATATTTAAAATAATAGGCTTCTGAAAATAACTCAATGTTTAATTTCAATCGATGCTCTCTGTCGTGTCTAATAAATAATGAGGAAACAACATATATTTTAAAATGGTGATACTCTAAGCGTTGACAAAAATTATGATCTTCTCCATAATGATAAAACAAAGGGTCGAAACCACCAATTGATTCAAAAATTTTGGCAGGCACAAACCATGCTGCTGCGTTAACCATGGGAACCTCATAAAGGCAGATCTCTACCTTATTTTCACTAAAGGCTGAGTTTTTGTGAGCACAAAATGAAAAATACCGATCCAATGCCGTGCCTTTACCATTCAAATGTATAGGGCTAAACACAGAGAGTTCTTTTTGATTATTTGCAACTTCTAATAAGTTACAAATACAATCTTTATTTGCATAAGCATCCTGGTTCAGTAAAAAAACAAACTCCGCCCCTTTTGAAATAGCATAAGAAATTCCAATATTATTCGCTTTTCCAAATCCTAAATTTTTATTTTGAGGAAGTATAATTACTTCACTATATTTTTTTGCAATAAAAGCAACCGTATCATCATCAGAGTTATTATCAATAACAATAATCACTTTAGATTGATCTTGTAAACTTTTTAAGCACAAGTCAATCCATCGCATACCATTGTAAGTAACAATAATTGTATAAACAACTCCTTTTTCCATTAGTTCTTCAATATTGGTTTTAATATTCTTAATAGTATGGGTGCTTTCAATAAGGTATAAATAACATTGTATTTATTTTTTTCAAAGCTAAAATTCTGCAACTTACTCCAATTTTTAAATACCGCAGGAAATGCTAAGAATACTTGAAACATGCTGCGATCCATATTTAATTTTTGATTGTATCTCAATAAATTTTCAAAAAACGAGAACCCTTTATTTATCAGTATTG
>CAZUFO010000003.1:7457-45744 GCA_964619615.1 uncultured Lutibacter sp.
AAAGTTTTTTTTAATTGTTTCCTTTGAAAACTTATTACCGCTCTATTTACAACAACATCTTTCCCTAAAAAAAGAGAACTAACATTCAAACGCTCAAAGTAAAAGGCACCATCAAATTTAAATTGTTTAGATAATGATGTACTTAAAACTCTGTATGAAACGAATACTTCATTAAAAAAACCTATCGGGAATTTACGACTTATCATAAGCCACATATAAAAATCTTCTTGTTTCAGGTTTTCATTATAAACACCAACACTATCAAAAACAGTTCTTCGTACTAATACAGTTGGTGAGTGTACCAAAATATTATAAGTAAAATCATTTGTCAGTAATGAAGTAAAAACATCTTTCGGAAATTTAAAATCAGGCTTAAAATAGGTCTTTGAAATACAATTACTATTAGAATCGATAGTCTCAAAATTAGAACATACCACCATAACATCTGTTACAGATTTTTGAAAAAAGTCAACTTGTCGCTCAATTTTTTGAGATTTCATGACATCATCACAAGCTATACTTTGGTAAAATTCACCTTTACATAATAATAATCCTTCATTAAGATTTGCACATAAGCCCTTATTTACCTTTTGTGAAATAAACTGACAAGGCACATTATTCAATGCAATCCATTCTTCAATTTTATCAACAGAATTATCCGTTGAGCAATCATCAATAATTATTAATTGAATGTTTTTATATGTCTGATTTAAAATACTATCTAAAGTTTCTTGCAAAAATGGAGCGTGATTGTAACAAACCGCTACTATAGATACCAAAGGGGCTTTATCCATTATACTGATTTATTTTTTCACAAATATAAGTAGCTTCTTTTATCGTTATTGTACTATTCATTGGTAAACTTAAAACTTCTTGACTCAAATTTTCAGCAATAGGTAATTGCAGAAAATTATATTCTTTATAGGCTTCTTGTTGATGAATCGGAACTGGGTAATGAATCGCCGTTTGGATTTTATTGAACGTCAAATAGGAAATTAATTCACTGCGATTCTTTGTTTTGATTACAAATAAATGAAATACGTGAGACTCCATTTCTTCAACATCTGGTAACTCTATTTTTATGTTTTTTATATGCGAGAGGTAATAACTTGCAATCATTCTTCTATGATTAATTTCTTTGTCAAGTCCTTTTAATTTCACTTTTAAGAAGCCTGCCTGCAATTCGTCTAAGCGACTGTTTATCGATTTGTATTTATTATGATACTTAATCTCTGACCCATAATTTCTTAAAGTCCGAATACATGATTGCAATTCAACATCGTCTGTAACTACCGCACCTCCATCACCTAACGCTCCTAAGTTTTTTGTAGGGTAAAAACTAAATGCGGCCGCATTTGCCAAACTCCCAACTTTTTTTTCTTTATAAATCGCACCATGTGCCTGAGCAGCATCTTCTATAACCAATAAACCATGTTTTTTTGCAATGCTATTGATTGCATCCATATCACAAACCTGACCGTACAAATGTACAGGCATTATAACTTTCGTTTTTTTTGTAAGAGCATCTTCAATTTTAACAGGGTTTATATTAAATGATTTCGGGCAGCATTCAACCAAAACAGGTACTAAATTACTGGTGCTTACCGCCAATGCTGTAGCAATAAATGTATGAGAAGGAATAATAACTTCATCCCCTTCTATTAAGGTTCCTTTAATTTTATAGGCTTCTAAAATTAAGCGCAAAGCATCTAAACCATTTCCAACACCTACACAGTAGTCTACATCACAATATGTTGCAAATTTTTTTTCAAAAGACACTAATTGCTCTCCTAAAATTAAAGAGCCAGCATCTAAAACTTCAGAAAAAACAGTTTTAAGTTCTTCCTTCATATCAAAATGTAACTTTTGTATGTCTAAAAATTTAATCATTTATATAAAGGTCGTTTAGAGGCTATATGCAACAACTCAAATTCTTCAATTATTTTTAATAAATGAGCTGATTTTGGTTTTATATCTTGCGTAACATACAATTCAATTTCATTTCTATACGAATCAAAATCATACTTTTTTAAAGCGTAATAATTTACTCGCAACGGTTTATTTTGAATGTATATAGAAAATGGTTTTACATTTTTAAGCACTGGGGTACTCATTGAAATTAACGCATACTGTCCAATAACGGTACGTTGATGAATTGTTGCTCCTAAACCTAAATTTGCAGCTTTTAAAACGGTGGTAATCCCAGCAAGAACACACATGGGAGTAATAACAACATCATCTTGTATAACAGCATCATGTGGTATATGAACACTTTGCATTAAGTGTACATTGTTCCCTATTTTAGTAATATCGGTATAACAGGGTTTCTGAATTGCCGTAAACTCTCTTATAATATTGTTATCGCCTATTTCTATTTTGCAATTTGAAGAATCATACCTTGGGTTTCGAGTATCTTGTCCCGGAGTACCAATAATAGTATGCGGTCCAATAATATTATTATTGCCAATCTTGGTGGGACCATAAATTACGGTATATGGTAAAATTTTATTACCAATACCCAATTCAACACCTTCTCCAATAATGCATGTTTTATCTATTTCATTCATTCTTGAAATTTTATAAGGGCATCTCCATCTAAAACTAAATCGGCTATAGTATCATTTTTGTAAATGCGTGTTTGTAATTTATATAATGATTTATGCTTCATAATTTCAATAATCTGTATTCTGGCCGTCAACATATCATTCCAAAAAACAGGTTTTAAAAACCTTAAATTCTGTTCCAAATAAATGGAGCCCGGTCCAGGTAGTTTATTTGCAATCAACTCACTAAACATCGAGGCATACAACATACCATGAACAATCCTTTTTCCAAACAACCCTTTTTTAGCAAAATTCTCATCTAGATGTAAAGGGTTTACATCATTTGACAATTCGGCAAACTGTTGCACATTTTCACCTGTAAAAATTTTAGTCCGTTCTACAAAATCACCCACTTTAAATTCTTTTTTCATTTTATAAATGTAGTAAAATCTCCGATAGTCGCATTCAAGTAACCCGAAAATATTGTCTATAATTTTCTGCTATTTCAAAAAAACATCTCTTAATCTCAAAAATTGTAGCATTTTATTCAAACTCGTTAAGGTTTTATTTTTACACCTAACTATTCGTTTTCCCCAAAGACTCTTTTCTGTTTCAACATACTTAAAAGACAATTGACCAGATTTTTCAGATATTGGTTTTTTTTTGGTTTTTTTCTCTACGACTACAATGCTGTCGTAGTAATGAATGGAGTCAACAGTTTTAGTGAAACTACTAACTTCAAGTGTTTTTTGACGTGAATGATATGCATTTAAATAATCAATAAAATTCTTACTATACTCAATAAAAGTTCCTTTCCTTTTATAGCCACCGCCAAATTTTAATATGTAAGACGTATGAATATCTTCACACAAATAAACACCATTACTCTTTACTTTATCAAATAACTCTTCAAAACTCGCAATTTGCTGATTCATGGTATGTCCGCCATCATCAATTAAAATATCTATTGCGGGTATTTTACTCTTAACCTCTTTTAAAAAATTTCTGTCAGATTGTGAACCTATAAAAATTTGGACCTGTTCTTCTTCTAAGTCTTTACATTTTGGGTCAATATCAATGCCATAAATTTTGGCTTTTACCCCAAAATATTCCTTCCACATCTGAAGGCTACCTCCGTGTGATACTCCTATTTCTAAAATTACAATTTCTTTATTTCTAAATCTTGAAAAGTGTCGTTCGTAAATATCAAAATAATGATCCCACTTATGAATCATCCTTTTATCATTTTGTCGAAAATATATTTCTAAATCATTCATTCAATACTTCAATTTTAAATAATTTCTGTTAACAAAGAAATGCTTTTTTTAGCCTCTGTATGCAATCCTTTATCTACCCTTTTTTGAATCTTATTACCTAAGTTATATATATATGATTCTTCATTATTATTCAGTGCTCTTTTTAACGAAATAAGATTAGAATAGGTACTCCTAGATAACCCAATAAAATGTTTTGCATTGCAGCAAATTTCAAAATTAATAGCTGCATTAATCTCATATTCTAATTTAGGATTAAAATAAAAATCGGCCGTTAAATTATTCTTTTTAAATACATCTAATAAATTTGAATGCCCCTCACCCGATGTAAAAAACACATCATCTACAAAACTAGTTTCTTTAATCATTTTAACCAATTCACCACTATTTATTAAAACCGTTTCATCTTTATGAAATACCTTATTCTTTGTATGTAAAACCCAATCTGACTCTGTTCTTATTTGTATGGCTGTAAATTGCTTGTTTAAACTATAATAATCTACAATAGATAGATAATCCTTCTTAATTTTTAAAGCTTGTAAAGCTAGTATGTTCATACAATACCTAGACATATTATTTGCTGTTCTTTGATTCTCTAAAATACTTTGAGAATACTCCCATAGGTTAGTAGTATTGTGAAAATTATTATTTATAACCCGTAAATTAAACATATACTTATTTCTTGAAATCATTAAATCATGCCCATTATTATACTTTCTCATATAGTTATTAAAAGCATTTAAATCATAAATTTCAGAAAACAAAACTTTATTCTTCCAACCAAAGTATGGCTCTATTATAACATAATTATTTTTAATTGCGATATCACAAATACTAAACAAATTAAATAACTTATTACATAATCCTCCATACAATTTAACTTTAACATAGGTGTTTTTCGATTTCAAACATAAAATTGAAGCTAGTATCCGTAATACTTTATTAAATATTCTAGTGAGAAAGTTAAATATTTTACTTTTCATCTATTCTGCTTATTAATACTGATTGTAACTCATAAACATTGAAAAATTACGTATATAATCGTCTTCTAAATAAATAGCTGATGCCAAACACAACAACACAGCATTGTGTGAAAATTGAATATCTCTCCAATAGCCATTTGGAATATATAAACCCATAGACGGATTATCTAATATAAATTTAAATTCATTCCCAATGTTATCTTTTAATATCATTTCTATAGAACCAGCTACCGCAACAATAACTTGCTGTAATTTTTTATGTGCATGTGCCCCTCGCTTTACATGATTGGGTGTAAAATAAGTCCAATATACACGCTTGATTTCAAAAGGGATATTGTCTTCAATTTCTGCTACTGAAATATAGCCTAAAGAAGAATTTCCTATTTTATTAAAATTAATTATTTTAGGTTCTAAAATGTTCATTCTTTTTCTTTAAAAATGCGAAAACCAAAAAAGGTCTTAAAAAACTGATTGGCAATATACTTTCTACTTCTTAAATTCTTATCAAGTACGCTCTCTAATGCTTTGTGTTTTTGATCTAGATAAATAAAATTACCATGCTGTTCTATAAAAAACGCAACATGCTTTGTACTTATATAATTGTACATCTTTTTTTTCTTTCTGCATTCAAACTTTTATTTCTTGAATCTGATTTAATTCTATAATAAAAACCAAAATAGTCCAATTTAATGACTTTGCCTTTGTCTTTTAATAAAGAAATCCAAAATTCCCAGTCCTCTAGTCCATAGATCATATTTACATCATAACCTCCTACGCTTGCCCAATCTTCTTTTCGAAATATTGCTGAACAAAAAATCACACTTTGGTTAATTCTTCATATTTGTATGGGTTTAATCCCCACGGCCCTTGTTTACATCCAAATTTATTCGCTTTGCAATATACTAGTGTTATACTATCGTTTTTTTTTAAATTCGATAAAGGTTGGTTTTTTATACATTATAAGCTCAAATTAAAAACAATCTTAAAAATATGACATTTTTTTGTACAATTTAAATCTGTTCTTAAATATTTTAATCAATTTTTAAAATATTTAAGAACATTCTTTTTTGAAATTGAATCCAAAAAGAAAAAGGGATATTAGGAAACAGGTAACGTGGCTTTAAATAATTTCTATTCTTTAGTGTTTCTTTCACCCAAAAATCAACTAACCAAGAATACTTTTGTTGATATTTAAACTTCTCACCTAATAGGTAAGAAATTTCTTTAGCAACTTTAAAATTTTCATAAAATTTATTTAATGTTTGAGAAGCATTAACATTGGTTGCTGAATTTATATGAACTCGTATAAAATTTAAAGGTTCTGAGCAAAATGCAACATCGCCTTTCGTAAAAATATGTGCCCAAAAAAGCCAATCTCCACAATATTTATAATTGATAGGAATATTAATGTCTTCTAAACATTTTTTACGTATTAGAGCTGAACTTACATTAATTACAGGGCATTTATATTTACCATATTCCTTTAATAAATAATTACCATTTCTTATAAAATCAGAATCCCATAATGAAACTTTAAAAGATTGCCACCAAGAATTTTTCTTAACGAGATTACTAGTTTCATTTGCATTGAAACTCTGGCAATGAGAAACAACAACCTCTTCCAATTTCATTTTTGGTATCATTTTTTCCAAAAATTTAGCATCACTCCAATCATCACTTTCAGCAATCCAAACATACTTCCCTCGTGCCAATTCAATTCCTTTACTCCAGAGTCCAAACGGGCTTCCACTGTTATATTTATTATAAAAAGGAGAAGTGACTTTTGGATGATTCTTATATTTATTTAAAACATCTTGACTATTGTCTGTTGATGCATCATCCAATAATATTAATTCAAAATCTTGAAAAGTTTGATTTAAAATACTCTCTATACGCTGTTCTAAAAACGGAGCGTGGTTATAATTTGGAAGAATAACAGAAACTTGTGGCATTTTTTTTAATTTAAAATTAATTTTTCCTTAATTCTTAAATAACTTAAAACCAAAAAAAGTTTTTAAAAATAAGTTTAAAACACTTTTTTTACTTTTTGTCAATTTATTATATCTCTTTTCAGATTTTCTTAATTTTTTGTTCATAGAATGAAAAGAACCAAACTGCTTAACATAAAAATCTGCGTGCTTTATACTTATGTATTCCAACAATCTCTCATGTTCTATTTTAGAAACACTTTTAATCATTGAGAGGTCTTTAATCCTATAAAAAAAGTGAATTTTATTTATGCAATGTACTCCTCCACCATTTTTTAATAAATTAATCCAAAACTCCCAATCCTCTAATCCATAAATCATATTCGGGTCATACCCGCCTATTATATCAAAATCAGATTTTTTATAAATACCCGAACAAAATATCATATTTTCAAAACACAGCGTTTTTAAAGAAAAATCTGGCAAATCCCAAATACCCATTTCTAATCCAAATTTTTCTGCTTTGCTGTAAACAATTTTCAAATTATCATCCTTCGAAAATTCAATTACAGCAAATTCAATATAATTTCTTGAAATTTTATCATCAGAATCTAGCGGTAAAATAAATTCTCCAACGGAAATTTCAACTCCAGCGTTTCGAGCACTTGACAAACCTCCATTTTCTTTATATAAATATTTAAATCTCTTATCTTTTGCTAACCACTTTTTTGCAACTTCTTCGGTATTATCTGGCGATCCATCATTAACAATTATACACTCCCAATTTTTATACGTTTGATTCAAAACTGACTGCAAGCACTCATCTAAATATTGGGCTTGATTGTAGCAAGGTACTATTATGGAAATACTAATATTATCGCTCATAGATTTTCATTATAGGTTTGGAAATAAATTTCTTTAAATGATAAACTATTCTTCTATTTTCGGAATTTATTATTTTAACAAGTTCACTGTTTAAATAATTATTATAAACGCTATTTCTTCTATTTAATATTAATACTTTTCTATAAAAAAGAACCAACATTATCCTTTCTTTAAATTTAATTGTTTTGTTTCCAAAAACAAAGTATCTTAAATGTAGTTCCGACATTTTAACTTTTTTCGACTCATTTTTAAAACCTAAATATTTAAATTGAGACATAATTGTAGGAAGTACACTTTCTCCTTGCTCTCTTTTTCTTACAACACTAATACTTTTGTTATGCACTCTATATTTAATTAATTTATTTTCAATATTTGCAATATTGAAATTTTGTGCTATTCTTACCCATAAATTATAATCTTGAGCAAAAGTTAAACGCTCATCATACTTATATTTTTTCAACACTTCAGTTCTTATCATTATTGATGAATGAATAAAACTATTTTTAAAGAATAACTCTTCCTTTAAGTTTATAATCGGAATATTTATTTCCCCAATTTCTTCATTTCTCTCATTAATCACAAAAGCCGAAGAACCTAATAAGGCTAATTCATTGTTCTTCTCCAAAATATTTAACTGTACTTCAAACCTGTTGTTTAAGCAAATATCATCAGCATCTATTCTAGCAATATATTTTGTTTCTATTAATTCTACTACTTTATTTAATGATTTTGTTAAACCAATGTTTGTCGAATTTTGAATAATAAAAATTCTCTTATCATCATACGATTTAATAATATCTAAACTATTATCTGTACTAGCATCATCAATAATATAAAATAAAAAACTCTTATAACTCTGAGACAAAACACTATCTATACATGCATTTAAATAACTTTCTGCATTATAAACTGACATTAAAACTGAAATTTTTTCTTTCATATAATTATATAAAACCCCAACCTGGAAGGTTTGCCGAATTATAATCTAATTTACCATCAATCATTTTATCAATCATTTTAAGTCCTAAGTGTCTAAAAAAAGTACCCCAAGCATCCGAATAATAAATTGGAGTTTCCATATAATCCCAACTACTATATTTATACTTTTTACTTTTTACTTTACCATCAAATAATCTATAAACTTTATTATTTGGATATGTTCGATATGCAAAACTTCCATCTTTTTTCATATCCTTTTGAAGCGCTTTTTTCATCAACCTTAGTTTTGAAAATATTTCTTCCTTTCTATAATCCGTTTGTTTAAGACACCTATAATAAATTTCAATAATATCATAATCCTCACAAGCTCCTCCTTCAACAGATTGAATTAGTCCATTTTTTGAATGCATTTTTAAACAGTTATCAATAATTTTATTTGAATATTGAATTTCTTTATTATAAAAATCATAAAACAAATAAATATGTGCTGCTCCATATGCCTTTGCAAAAATACTTTTTGTCGTCTTATCATCTCCCCAAAAACCATTCTCAGCATTCTGATGTTTATTTAAAAATTTAAAAATTTCATCTTTAAACTTTTGGAGTTTAGCTCTATTTCCATCTCCATATTCTAGTTTATAAGTAATAAAGTACATTAAGAACATTAACTTATTAGAAGTTGCCCAAAAATTTTTTTCTAATGATTTGTTGAGTTCAATATTTAAATTTTCAAAATCAAAACTATCTAAAAAAGGAAGTTCTACTTCTTTTACACCTAAAACATCTAACGCTAAAAGAGTGAAAAAAGTAAACTGAGGGATAACATAAGATGAGTTATGCTCTGGATGAGCATGATACTCATAGTTTTTATCGATAAAATATCCTTCTTTATTTCTAGCACTCAATAAATAATTTATTATTTCCTTTTTATTCTCAATTTCTTCTTTGAGCAAATGCTTTGTTAAAACAACAAACGATGTACTTAAAATTGTTTGATTAGAAAATTGTGAGAATTTATATCCGTTCTTTGTTTTAATTTTATCGTAGTATTTCATTTCTCAATTTTTTGGGCAACTATGTAAAAAACATTTAAGTCGTCTACAGATCTTCTAACACTACTATTAACAATAAAAAACCCTGATAGTAATTCTATCAATTCATGCAAATGATATTCATAAATATGATATGGATTTCCACTATGTTCTTTCGTAGTATGTCTTGGTGAAGAGACTAATAGCAATCCATCTTTTTTCAAAACCCTGTGAGCCTCCATTATAAACTTCTTCCCTATTTGTTTATCAACATGTTCTATTCCTTCTAAGCAAACAACAATATTAAAGCGATGATCTTTAAAGTCTAATTTCTCCATAGATCCTACACTAAAATCTATCTTATTACTTTTATATTTTTTTATCGCTTCATCGATTGCTTCTTCCGATATATCTACACCATAAATTTTTTTAGTACTTTTTAATAATGATGTTCCCCACCCCATACCACAAGGTATTTCAAGTACATATTTGTTTTTACAAAATTTATTAGCCCAATGGTAGCGCCAATAAAATGCTTCAGAATATGGTGTAGAGTATAATTGCAATTTTGGAAGAAAATATTTTCCTTTAATAATTTTAAATGTTTTCTTAAACCCTTTTATATCAGGTGAGGCTCTTTCTGCCATATTTACTTATTTTAGTTTATGTTATTTTTAGTAACCTAATAATTCTTTTTAAACATTAATCTTAAAATTTTATTTTATATGTAGTTAATCCTGAGAAAAATTCTTTAAAATTAAATTTAACGGGAATATTCCTCCACCAAAAAATACATTCTCCTCTATTTTCTGTAAAAACAGCAATAAATAAATACATTTTTAGTCCGTTTATATTTAAATCTTTAATTGTTAAATTTAATTCTCCTTTTCCTTTATTAATATTTAAAACTTCATTAAACGCCTTATTATTAGCTTGAAAAAAATCAACCCCGCTCATAACGGAAGCGCGTAATACAATATCTACTTCTATATTATTCAATTCTATCTTTGAATCATATTTTATTTTAAGAGACAAATCCTTATTATTTTCTATATTAATAAGACCATCATTTAGTTCTGGTAAAAAATGTACTCCCTGTATAGTAATATCACTATTTCCTGTAATTACTTTTTCTACTTCCTTCTCTGTATCAAAACTACTCAAAGAATCCTTATATTTTTCAATACTTTTTTCTACTTCGCCAAAATAAAGTTGTTTACCCTTACTTAGAGAGATCCCTTTATTACAAAATGTGGTTATTTGGTGCAAATTATGAGAAACTAAAATTATCGCTACACCTTTATTTCTAAGTTCTCCTATTCTATTAAAACACTTTAATTGAAAATTAATATCACCAACCGCTAATACTTCGTCAATAATTAACACATCAGGTTCCATTTGAGCCGCAACAGCAAAGCCTAACCGTACTTTCATGCCAGAACTGTAATTTTGTACAGGCATATCTATAAATTCACGTACCTCTGCAAAATCTATAATCTCCTCTAATTTATTATCTATATCTTTTTTACTAAAGCCTAGAACAGCTCCATTATTATAAATATTTTCTCGCCCACTTAAAATAGGATTAAAACCTGCTCCTAACTCAATTAAAGCCCCTACTTTACCACGTATAGTTACTTTACCCTCATCTGGTTTTATGAGTCCGTTAAGTATTTTTAATAAGGTAGATTTCCCTGCTCCGTTATGGCCAATGAGCCCTAAACATTCACCTCTTCTCAAAGTAAAATTAATATCTTTTACCGCCCAGAATTCGTTTTCTCGCAACCCAAGAGGTTGTGGATTTCCAAAGATATTGGCAGACAAATCTTTTACACCATACCATAGACTAGTCTTTAAATCTTTACAGAATTTTTTAGACAGTCCTTCAACTTCAATTAATATGTCGTTTCCTTTTTTCATTAATTTACGATCACTCCTTTAACTTTTTGTCATTCCTGCGAAGGCAGGAATCTATGCAGGCCAAAAAAAACTAGCCTTAATCATTCAAAATATCATCATACCAATCACTCGCCAAATCCAACCACCTTTTATTATCTTCTTCAACTAAACTAATTTTCCAATCATGTTTCCTTTTCTTCATATTCTTTTCTCTATCAATCTACTAACTATGGATTCCTGCCTACGCAGGAATGACACTACCCCTTCAAACCTCCTATTTCCCAGTTCAAACTACGCACTCATACGCTCTACAATAATAGGTATAGAAATTCTATAAATGAGCAATCCTATAAAAAATAAAGGGATACAGGCAACTATAACTCCAATAAAATAAAAAAGATATATGGGTTCTGCTCCAATTACAAAATCACGAGTCGTTAATATAAATGGCGTAAATGGATTCCACTCCATAATAGTTTTCATAATCCCTTCTTTGGGTATTGCATAAACAACAGGAGTTACATACATTAATAACCCTAATCCTATGGTTACCATTTTTGCTATATCTTTATAAAGCATCCCAATTGGCGTTATAAACAATCCAATGGTTGTTCCAAATAAAATAGCTCCTAATATCGCAAACGGAAATAATAATAAAGAACTATGAAATCCCACTCCGTAAAAAAAAACAAAAACTACTAATAATATAATTTTTACAGAACTATTGAATAACAATTTATAAATTCCAGAAATAATCAATGCTTCTTTTGGAAAATTAATTTTACTCATAATCCCTCTAGCTGCATTGGTATTAACTGTTGGCGAATTAATTGCTTCAACTATAATAGACCATATTAAGGTTCCAGAAAAAGCATATACAGGATATGGTACACCGGTATCAGTCAAATTAATCGTTCCTGTACTATTTAAGAAGATCCAAACAAAAGCGGTAGTTAATGGCGTTACAAAAGCCCAAATAATCCCTAAATACGATTGTCGGTATTGTGCTTTTATATCACGAACTGCCAATTGTTTCGCTAAAAACCGAGAACTCACAATATCAGACAAACTTTCCTTTAAAAGTTTTCCAATCTTTGTGTTATTTTGTTTTTGATATATTTTAATTTCTAAATTCATTTCTGTTTTAATGGTTTTTTTTTACATTTAAAATATACACTACTACCAAATAGTTCTTTTAAAATTGGTAATTTAACAAAAATGTTTAAACCGCGCCAAGGGGTAATTTTTATAGTTACTATTTCTAACTGAAACTGCTGAGATTTGAGAATGACTTTTGCTTTAGCAATAGTCATTTTATTCAAACCTCCAATCAAATCTATATATTTTTCATGCAACACCGTATTATTATGATATACAGAATGAACGCGCATCATATTTTTTTCGGGTATCAATAAATGAATCCAAGGTCTCGATTTTTTAAATGTACCACCCATATGTCGCCCATAAGGGCTCCTCCAAGTAGGACCAAATTTAATTAAAAGATGACCATCTGGCTTTAATAAGCGAACCATTTCTTCTAAAATGGATTCAGGTTCTTCAAAATGCTCGAAAGAATCGTGAGAGATTATTACATCATAGGTATTGTCTTCTAACTTCTCCGAACTTCCAATATGAAATTTGATGTTTTTTATTTTATTCTTTTTGATATAATTATTTGCCACTTCAAAATTATCTTGAATATCAACACCTTCCGCAATACAATCCACATTAGTTGCCATTGCAAGTACAAACCCTCCTTCACCACATCCAAAATCTAAAACTCTTTTTTGCTGAATATCATTCCAAAACTCTTTTCTGTAAGCATTGGTTAAAGTTTGAATATAATTTTGAAGATTAATTACCAACTTATTTCTTTCTCTTCGATTTTTAGGAGGAAAATAGCAGCAAGTTCGTAATATCAACTTTTCAAAATTAGTAAGTTGTTTATATTTTGAAAAGACTTTAGAATCAAATTTCATAATAAACAAATAGATTCTTTTTCTAATTGCCAAACTTCTTTAAGGTTAAAAGAAAATAGATTGTTTTTTGGCGCTATTTCATACAGCCATTCTTCTTGTGGTTGTTGGGGGTTCGACATGTTTATTCTTTAACTACTTTTTGAATTCATAATTTAATATACTATTTGAGAGATTGCTTCGTCGTTCGTACCTCTCTTCTCGCAAAGACGTATTTAAAAAGTATAACAATCGATACAAATATAATAGAATTTATTAAAAATGAAAGTGAAAAGCGATGGAGTTAAGAACAAGTTTTTAACAAAAAACAACAAAATCATAGACCCAAATACCCGATACAAAAAATCAACAATTCCACAAATAAACAACTCAAGAAACTCAAGAATGATACTCCTTATAAAACTCAACAAACGCATTAATCCCTTCTTCAATGGTAGTTTCAGGCTTAAAGTCAATATACTCAAACAAACGTTCCACATTGGCATAGGTTGCAGAAACATCTCCAGGTTGCATCGGTTTAAACACTACTTTCCCTTTTTTGTTTAAGGCTTTTTCGATGGCATGTACATAATCCATTAACGCAACAGGACTATTATTCCCAATATTAAAGAGTTGATACGCTGCTTTACTTTTTGAAGGCACAGGATGTTTAGCATCAAACTGTGGATTGTTTTTAGAGGGTGGTTTCGGTAATAATCGTTTAATACTTTCTACAATATCATCAACATAAGTAAAATCACGACTCATTTCGCCGTTATTAAACACTTCAAACTCGGTGTCCTCTACCATCGCTTTGGTAAAAATATAGAGTGCCATATCAGGTCTTCCCCACGGACCATATACGGTAAAGAACCGCAAGCCTGTACTTGGTACATTAAATAAATGTGCATACGAATGCGCCATCATTTCATTCGCTTTTTTACTCGCTGCATATATTGCTAGCGGATGATCTGCAGAACTATTTTCATTAAACGGAATTTCTTCACTCAAACCATATACTGAACTCGAAGAGGCGAATACCAAATGTTCAACAGGATATGCTCTACAAGATTCTAATACATTTAAAAACCCTGTAATATTATTATCTACATAAGAATGTGGGTTGATTAACGAATACCGAACACCTGCTTGTGCTGCTAAATTCACCACATAATTAAATTGATGTGTTTTGAACAATGCTTTCAAGTTCACTAAATCTTTTAAGTCCAATTTCACAAAGGTAATATCCCCATCAATTGGTTTATCATCTTGAATATTAGAAGTATCTATATTCAATTCTCGAAGCCTTGCCAATTTCAAATTAGGATCATAATAATCGTTGATATTATCAATACCAACTACATCAAAACCTTCTTTAACAAGTTTTCTTGCTAAATGAAACCCTATAAAACCTGCAACTCCTGTTATTAATACTTTTTTCATCAAAATAATTCTTCTAATAATTTAATTTATCATTCAAACATAATCATTGAGCGGTTCCGATAACTATCGGAACGAAATGAAGTCGAAGTAAATAACCTCAGTAATCTCTTAATCAATAATTCAACTCCTATTAAAAGATTGCTACGTCGTATCCTCCTCGCAAAGACGTTTCCATTCTCTATTCTCTATTATTTTTTCTCTATTCCTTATTAATTAATTATAATCTCAAATGCGATTGTTCTTTCGGCAACATCCCTTTAACATCAAAAATAACATGATTTTCTTTCAACAATACATTCATATTCAATTCTTTAAACTCATCATGTGCAACTGCAATAATAACAGCGTCATATTTAATTGTAACATCTTCTATTGAAGATATCAATTCAATTCCATATTCATGTTTTACTGCCGATACCGTTGCCCAAGGATCATAAACATCTACATTAATATCATAGATTTTTATCTCGTTAATAATATCAATAGCACGTGAGTTTCTAATATCTGGACAGTTTTCTTTAAAAGCAATACCCAATACTAATATATTGGCATTTTTAACAGGAATGTCTTTCTTCACCATCATTTTCACCGTTTCTACCGCTACAAAAGCACCCATACTATCATTCAATCTTCTACCCGATAATATTATTTCAGGGTTATATCCTAAACTAATCGCTTTCTGCGCCAAATAATAAGGATCAACACCAATACAATGTCCGCCAACCAATCCTGGTTTAAATGGTAAGAAATTCCATTTGGTACCTGCGGCTTCCAATACTTCATTGGTATCAATATCCATCAATCTAAAAATCTTAGACAGTTCATTTACAAAAGCAATATTAATATCTCGCTGTGCGTTTTCAATTACTTTGGCTGCTTCTGCAACTTTAATGGAAGGTGCTTTATAAGTTCCTGCATCAATAATGGAAGCATACAATTCATCTACTTGTGTTGCTATTTCTGGAGTTGAACCCGAAGTGACTTTCAATATTTTACTAACGGTGCGTTCTTTATCTCCAGGATTTATTCTTTCTGGCGAATACCCAACATAAAAGTCTTCGTTAAACTTTAAGTTAGACACCCGCTCTAAAATAGGCACACACTCTTCCTCCGTTGCTCCAGGATAAACTGTAGATTCATAAATAACGATATCACCTATTTTTAATACTTCTGCAACCATTTTTGTTGCGGAATATAGTGGAGATAAATCAGGTTTTTTATTAGCATCAATAGGTGTTGGCACTGTAATTACAAATGTTGTTGCGCTTGATAAATCATCCGAATTACTAGTTAAATACAATCCTGAAGTCGAAGTCTTCTCAACAATTATTTCTTTTAATATTGATGTCTCAATCTCAAGAGTACTATCATTAAATGCATTTAATGCTGCTATTCTTTGCTGATTGATATCGAAACCAATTACTTTATATTTCTTTGCAAACTCAACAGCTAAAGGAAGCCCCACATATCCTAACCCAATAATTGCAATCTTAGTATTCTTCATTTTTAAATTTAATGTACACAAATGTAAAATTTATTGAATAATAAAGGTTGAATCTCTATTTTTATTTATTGAAGTTTTAAACATTACAATGGTATCTTAAATAATTGTTATTGAAATACTAAAAGTGAAAGAGTTTTATATTTTTTCAAGGCTGAATTTCAATCCAATTCTAACTACATTTGAACCTTAAATTATACGGATGAATAAACAACTCATAGAATGCGTACCAAACATAAGTGAAGGACGTGATATTAACAAAATAAATGCAATTGCAGCAGTTGTTGAAACTGTTGAAGGCGTAAAATTATTAGATGTTGACCCTGGAAAAGCAACCAACAGAACGGTTATTACTTTTGTAGGTGAACCAAAGGACGTAATTGAAGCCGCTTTTAGATTGATTAAAAAAGCTGCTGAACTTATTGATATGAGTAAACAAAGCGGAGAGCATCCGCGTTTTGGCGCAACAGATGTGTGTCCGCTAGTTCCTATCTCTGGAATTTCGTTGGAAGAAACAGCCGTATTTGCACATCAATTAGGGGAGCGTGTTGGAAAGGAATTAGGTATTTCTGGGTATTTCTATGAGAATGCGGCAAAAGAAGAGAAACGTAAAAACTTAGCAAATTGCCGTTCAGGAGAATATGAAGGATTGAAAGAAAAGTTTACAGACGACTCTTGGAAACCTGACTTTGGACCAACAGAATTTAGTGAAACTGTAGTTAAATCTGGAGTTACAGCAATCTCAGCTCGTGACTTTTTGATTGCTTACAACATCAATTTAAACACAACATCTACGCGTAGAGCGAATGCAGTTGCTTTTGATATTCGTGAAGCAGGACGTGTAAAACGAGAAGGAAATCCATCAACAGGAAAAAAAGTATTGGACGCAAATGGCGAACCAGTTCGTATTCCTGGTAAACTAAAAGCGGTAAAAGGAATTGGTTGGTATATTGATGAATATGGTATTGCACAAATATCATACAACCTCACAAATATAAGTATTACCTCTGTTCATGTTGCATTTGATGAAACAGTTAAAGCTGCTACAGATAGAGGTTTGCGCGTAACTGGTTCTGAATTAATCGGATTGATTCCGCTACAAGCAATGCTAGACGCTGCTGATTTCTTTTTAGAAAAGCAAGAACGTTCTAAAGGAATATCAGAAAGTGAGAAAATAAAGATTGCAGTAAAATCGCTAGGGCTCGACGATTTAAAACCATTCCACCCAAAAGAAAAGATTATTGAATATGTAATGGATGCTGGAACAAAGAAATTGGTTGATTTAACAATTACCGATTTTGCAGAAGAAACAGCAGGTGAATCTATGGCGCCAGGTGGTGGTTCTATCGCAGCTTATGTTGGTACTTTAGGTGTTTCATTAGGAACTATGGTTGCAAATCTATCGGCTCATAAAGCAGGTTGGGATGATAAATGGGAGTTTTATTCTGAATGGGCTGTAAAAGGACAAACCTATAAAAACAGGCTCTTATTTTTGGTGGATGAAGATACGAATGCTTTCAATAAAATTATTGATGGATTTAGAATGCCGAAATCTAATGACGAGGAAAAACAGTTAAGGCTTCAAGCAATTCAAGATGCAACAAAGTATGCGACTGAAATTCCGTTTGAAGTAATGAAAACCGCTTATGAATCTATGGAAGTAATGGAAGCTATGTTGCATCACGGAATGCAAAGTTCATTGTCAGATTCTGGAGTTGGGGCATTATGTGCAAGAACTGCGGTATTGGGTGCATACTTTAATGTACGTATCAATGCTAAAGATATAAAAGATCGTGTGTTTGTAACGGATATTTTAAAGAAAGCAACAGCTATTTATAATAAAACATTAGCCAAAGAACAAGAAATTATTGATTATATCGATTCAAAAATTTAATTGGTGAAATATCTGACGATAATTCCTTTTGACACTTTTACACAAAACATTTTTATGACCTAAACATTGAATGGCTAGAAAAACCTTCGACAATCCCGATAACTATTCGAGACAAAACAACATACATCATTGCCGACTAACTAATCTACAAAAAACTCTGAATTGCTAAATCATAACTTTTTAAACCAAAGCCTGCAATAATACCTTTTACATTAGGAGCAATAAATGAAGTGTGCCTAAACTCTTCTCGTGCATGTACATTAGAAATATGTACTTCTATAACCGGAGTTTCAATGGCTTTTACAGCATCTCCGATACCAACAGAAGTGTGTGTGTATGCTGCGGCATTTAACACAATACCATCATAATCAAAACCGCATTCATGCAATTTATCAATAATTTCACCTTCTATATTCGATTGAAAATAAGTGAGGTTTACCTGTGTAAAGCGCTCTTTTAAAGATTCAAAATAATCTTCAAAAGTAGCATTGCCATAAATAGTAGGTTCTCTCTTTCCAAGAAGATTCAAATTGGGCCCGTTGATGATGAGTATATTATTCATAATTCAAAAATATAATATTTTAATTGAATTGCTAATCATTCACAAAGAATAATAAGATAATAATCTATCTTTACCTTAATGAAATGGAATAACGCATTAAAAGACTATCAACTCTACTTAAAAATAGAACGAGGGTTATCACTAAATTCTTTAGACAGTTATAGTCGAGATGTTTTTAAATTGATGAGTTACTTAGAAGATAATTCCATTAATATAACTCCAATAAAAATTGATTTAGACACAACACAACAGTTTATTTACGAGGCTTCAAAAACCATAAATGCACGTTCTCAAGCACGTTTAATTTCTGGGCTACGTAGTTTTTTCGATTATTTAATTTTTGAAGATTACAGAAAAGACAACCCTACTGATTTAATAGAATCTCCTAAATTAGGGCGAAAACTCCCTGACACATTATCAATTGAAGATATTGATATGATAATTTCTACCATTGATTTAAGCAAACCACAAGGTGAACGCAACAGAACTATTTTAGAAACATTGTATAGTTGCGGACTGCGTGTTACAGAATTAATTACCCTTCAAATTTCTGACTTATTTTTTGATGAAGGCTTTATTAGAGTGATTGGTAAAGGAGACAAACAGCGTTTTGTACCTATTAATATACAGACACAAAAATTCATTAATTTTTATATTAAAAATATTCGAAAACATATTAATGTTCAAAAAGGTTTTGAAGACACCCTGTTTTTAAACAGAAGAGGGAAACAACTTACCCGTGTTATGATTTTTACCATTATTAAAGACTTAACTATAAAATCTGGCATTCAAAAGAAAATAAGTCCACATACGTTTCGGCATTCTTTTGCTACTCACCTATTAGAAAATGGCGCTGACTTACGAGCCATACAACAAATGTTAGGTCATGAAAGCATTACTACAACAGAAATTTACATGCATTTAGATCGAACTCATTTACAAAAAGTAATGGAGCAATTTCACCCAAGAAAATAATTTTTGTAGTCAAACTCCTTACTGCTTAATTTACTGAACAATAAACAAGTAACATTATGCACGCATAACTTTGTAACTAAAGTTGCATTTAACAAGTATCTATAACTTATATTTGCCGTTATTAACAAATAAAAACTCAATATTATGAATGTGAAAAATTATTTTTTATCCTTTTTTCTATTGGCTTCATTTTCTATAATGGCTCAATCTTATGAAGTCACAGGAAATGTAACCGATGATGGAAATTCACCTTTACCAGGTGTCTCAGTGGTAGTTAAAGGAACTACGAACGGTACGTCAACCGATTTTGACGGAAATTATTCATTAAAGGTTTCAAATGGAGATGTATTAGTATTCTCTTTTGTAGGTTTTAATGATAAAGAAATTACAATGGATGGCAGCACAACTGTAAACGCTGTAATGACTGCAGGACTTGAATTAGATGAAATTGTAATTGTGGGTTCTCGTAACAAAAACAGAACAGCGATTGATACTCCGGTTCCAGTTGATGTTTTTGACATTGGTGAAATTGCATCAAAAAGTGGACAAGTAACAATTAATGAAATATTGAATTCTGTTGCTCCTTCTTTTACATCGCAATCTCAAACAGTATCTGATGGTACAGATCATATCGACCCTGCTTCATTAAGAGGTTTAGGACCAGATCAAGTATTGGTTTTAATCAATGGTAAAAGAAGACATAATAGTTCTTTAATTAATGTTAATGGTACTGTTGGTGCTGGTAGCGTTGGAACTGATATGAATGCTATTCCTACTTCATCGATAAAAAGAATTGAATTATTACGCGATGGTGCAGCTGCTCAATATGGTTCTGATGCAATTGCGGGTGTAATTAATATTGTATTAAAAGACACAACTAATAAATTAGATATCGCAATTACTACAGGTGCAAATTTTTCTGATAAAAGTAATCACCAAGATGGTGGTGTTGATGGAGAGAAAATTCAAATTGACGCTAATTATGGTGTTGATTTAGGTGATAAAGGTGGGTTTATTAATTTTGCGGGATCAATGTCAACAAGACAACCTGCATTAAGAAATGCGACTAACCTAGAACAAATTTATGATATTGCAAATGCAGTAGAAAATGCATTTACTTCTTCAACTGGCACTCCTATTTCTGATATGACTACTGCAGATTACCAAGCCGGTGCTGCATTATTAGGTTCAGAATATATTAGTCCAACTGATCAAGCAGCAATTGCTGCATTGGATCCTAATGCTTCTGATTTCGCTTCTAATTTAAGTGCTTTATTGCCTAATGGTGGTACTGGTGAATTTGCAACATACCAAGAATTAGATGCTGCACAATTTGCTGCTAGAGGTCAAGAAAGAAACGACTTTAGATTTAGAGTAGGTACTTCTAAACTTAGAGAAGGTAAATTCTTTGCAAACATGTCTATTCCTGTTTCAGAAAAAACAGAAGTATATGCTTTTGGAGGTATTTCTTACAGACAAGGTCTTGGTTATGGTTTCTTAAGAGAACCATGGAGACCAAAATCAAATACAGCTGTTAATAAAAATGGTTTCTTACCAGGTATTCAATCTGATATTTTAGATCAATCGTATGCAGTTGGTGTAAAGGGAGAATTAGAAAGTGGGTGGTTTGTTGATTTTTCTAATACATATGGCGTAAACTCATTTGCTTTTACAGTTGTTGAATCTACAAATGCAAGTTTAGCTGCTGCATCTCCATCTGATTTTGATGCAGGCTCATTTAGCTTTTCACAAAACACAACAAACTTAGATGCTAGTAAATTTCATGACGATATTTTTGCTGGTTTAAACGTTGCTTTTGGTGCTGAATATAGAGTTGAACACTATATAATTGAAGAAGGCGCAGAAAATTCTTATGCAACGTATGATGAATTTGGTGTACCTACAATAGGTGCTGCTCCTGGCAATACAAATGCACTAGGTGAATCATTACCAGGAACTTCTCAAGTATTTGGTGGATTTACACCTCAAAACGCTACGGATAAATTTAGAAATAGTATTGGTGTCTATGTTGATGCAGAGGCTGATTTTACTGAAAACTTCTTAGTTAGTTTAGCGCTTCGCTATGAAGATTATTCTGACTTTGGAAGCACTTTCAATTATAAGGTAGCAACACGTATTAAAGCAACAGATAATATAAATATTAGAGGTGCTATTAGTACAGGTTTTAGAGCGCCATCTTTACATCAACAATTTTTTAGCAGAAGTAGTACTATTTTTAATGCTAGTGGTGTTGCTGAAGAAGTTGGATTGTTTAGAAACGATAGTCAAGCAGCTAAATTATTAGGAATCGAAGAACTTAAAGAAGAAACTTCTCAAAGTTTTAGTATCGGTGCAACTAGTAGATTTGATAACGGTTTCTCTTTAACTGTTGATGGTTATTACATTACTATTGAAGATAGAATTGTATTGTCAGGTAAATTTACTGACGGTGGAGACCCTGTTTTAGAAGCAATATTTAGAGCTGCCGGAGCTGGTAAAGCACAGTTTTTAGCAAATGCTGTAGATACAAAAAACTACGGAGTTGATATTGTTGCTGGTTATAATTTAGATGTTTTTGGAGATTACAAATTAAACAATTCATTTGCTGCAACGTTTTCTAAAACTGAGGTTACAAATATTAATGTACCAGAGTTAATTGATAACGCAGGCTTAAGTGGTGCCTTTTTTGACGGTCAAGAAGAAGCATTTTTAACGATTGCACAACCAAGAACTAAACTTAATTTAACAAACTCTTTATTTAATGATAAGTGGGCATTTACTCTACGTAATACATTTTACGGAGAAGTTACTGATCCAGATGAGTACGCTGGTCAAGCAAGAGTTGATGGTGCAACTGTAAATAGCAACGCTGTTTATGGTGGTAAATTACTTACTGACTTATCAGTATCTAACAACTTAAATGAGAGTACTATTATTACAATAGGAGCCAATAATATTTTTGATATTTATCCAGATGATAATAGACCTGGAAGTCAATCAAATGCTTCATTCCCTTATTCTAGAAGAACGTCTCAGTTTGGGTTTATGGGTAGATACGTATTTGCAAGATTAAATTTTATATTGCAATAAATTCAACTAAATAATTGTTTCTAAAGAGGGTGTCATATTTTTGACACCCTCTTTTTATTTATACGATTATAAATATTAACAAAAACAGCAGACAACTTAAACCTTTAATAACGTTACTAATTCTTTTTTTAATTAGCGATCGTATTCCATTTAGGCATAACTCACAGGCTAAAAGCTCAGAGGATGACTTGAAGTCATCCCCTGAATGGTGCACACCTTTTTACAACTAAAGCAAGGTGCAATAAAGCACTTCGTTTTTACTACATTTGATACCAATAAAAAAGCATCAACAATTAAGTTGACGCTTTTTAAATCTAATACTAATTATTATTACTTCGCAATATTTACTGCTCTTGTTTCACGAATTACAGTAACTCTTACTTGACCAGGATAGGTCATATCATTCTGAATTTTTTGAGAAATACTAAAAGACAATTCTGCTGCCTTTAAGTCATTTACTTTTTCACTCTCAACAATTACACGTAATTCACGTCCCGCTTGAATAGCATAAGCCTTTTGAACTCCAGAGAATCCGAAAGCAACGTCTTCTAAATCTTTTAAACGTTGTATATACGAATCTAACACTTGACGTCTTGCTCCTGGTCTTGCACCAGAAATAGCATCACACACTTGCACAATTGGTGCAATGAGTGTTTTCATTTCAACCTCATCATGATGCGCACCAATGGCATTACAAACATCTGGTTTTTCACCATATTTCTGTGCCCATTCCATCCCTAAAATAGCGTGCGGCAATTCACTTTCTGAATCTGGAACTTTACCAATATCGTGCAATAAGCCTGCTCTTTTAGCAACTTTAGCGTTCAACCCTAATTCAGCAGCCATAATACCACAAAGGTTTGCAACTTCACGTGAATGTTGCAATAAATTCTGTCCGTATGATGAACGGAATTTCATACGTCCAACAACCTTTATTAACTCTGGATGCAATCCATGAATTCCTAAATCTATTACGGTACGTTTCCCTACTTCTACAATTTCTTGGGTAATCTTCTTTTCTGTTTTTTTAACAACTTCTTCAATTCGTGCTGGATGAATTCTTCCATCAGTAACCAAATTATGCAAAGATAATCTAGCAATTTCTCTACGAACTGGATCAAAACAAGAAAGTATAATTGCTTCTGGTGTATCATCAACAATAATCTCAACACCAGTTGCTGCCTCTAAAGCACGAATGTTTCTTCCCTCTCGCCCAATAATGCGTCCTTTAACATCATCTGATTCTAAATTAAATACAGATACACAGTTTTCAACAGTTTGCTCTACACCAACTCGTTGGATGGTATTCAATATAACTTTTCGAGCATCTTGGTCTGCTGTTAATTTCGCCTCTTCAAGTGTTTCTTGGATGAATGACATTGCATCAGACTTCGCTTCTTCTTTTAATGAAGTAACCAACTCTTTTTTAGCATCCTCAGCAGACAAACCAGAAATTACTTCTAAATTTTCTACTTGCTTTTTATGAACCTTTTCAAGTTCATTTTCTTTACGTTCAATAAACTCAAGTTTATAATCAAAATCAGCGGTTTTCTTTTCTAAGTCCTGATTCAATTTTTTATGTTTATCTATAACTTGAGATACTTGAGACTCTTTATCTCTTACACGTTTTTCGGCATCATTCATTTTTCTGTCTCTCGACAAAATAACTTTCTCATGCTCCGATTTTAATTCAATAAATTTCTCTTTTGCTTGTAATATTTTTTCTTTTTTTAACGATTCCGCATCCATTTTTGCTTCTTTCAATATTGAAGCGGCACTTTTATTTGCACGTTTAATTGTGCCAGATGCTCTATTTTTTTCTAGTGATTTAGCAATTAGGTATCCTACTGCCAATCCTATAAGTAAACCAATAACAATTGGTATTATCATATCTTCCATTTGGTTAATTTTAGGTATAAAAAAAGCCCACATTAGTGAAGTTTCTGCAAACTCCAATTTAAACATGTAAATAGGACTAACAAATTGATCAAGGATCCGTCTAAATACTATCGAAACAGTATTAACGGCATGCTTTAGCAATTATGACTCATCCTTCAGAATTAATTCCTGTTGAGTTTGACGAACAATGACTAATGTAGGCAGTATTATTATTTATTTTAAAGAACTTACTTTAGATGCACTTCCAATAACTGGTTAAGTGCCTCTATTTTTTTTGTTGCTTCTTCTATATCGGTATCTTTATTAATATTTTGAATTTCTACTTGAGATGCAAACTGAAGTGCGCACATCGCTAACACATCTTGTTTATCACTCACCGCATAATTTTGCTCAAATTTACTTACCAATTCATTAATTTTTTTAGCGGCCTTTCGCATTCCTTCTTCTTCGTTTGCGCTATTAACACTCAACGGGTAAACGCGACCACCAATGGTAATTTTTATGTTAAGCTTCTCCATATTTAAAGAACCTATTCGCTTAATTGAACTATACACTTGTCAACCTCACGAATCAAAGCATTTATTTTGAGTTTTGTTTCTCTTGTACTTTCATTACTGCCTTCCATAGTTTTGGCGATTTTCAACAATTTGTATGAATCTTCTTTTTCGTTTAATTGTTGCCCTTTCTCTGATAATTGATTTTCTAATTCAACTGTTTTTTGATGTAAAAACTCATTTTCATCCTTTAAAAAAGCATATCCTTCTAAAAGTTTTTTGAGTTTATCTTCAAGTGAATTAGTAAGGTTAATTATATTACTCATCTATTTTCAAAGATATCAAAACTATCTTTCAAATGTACCATACTTATCGCAATTTAGCAACTGTTTTACACTTTTTAGCTCAAAAAAAATTAAAATACTCTACAACAAATGCTTAGGGAATATATTGTTTATTAAAAAATTAATTTGTTATTTTAGCAGAAAATAGCACGATTGAATTTTCGCATTTTTAGCATCTGCTTCTTAATTGTTTCTTCTACTTTTTCGCAAAAAAAGTATCCACAAGACTATTTTCAAAATCCGGTGGATGTTCCTATGTATTTATCTGGAACGTTTGGTGAACTGCGCTCCAATCATTTTCACGCTGGGTTAGATATTAAAACCCAACAAAGAGAAGGATTAAATGTTTTGGCTTCTGCAGATGGTTATGTATCAAGAATTAAAATTTCTCATTGGGGTTATGGGAAAGTAGTTTATATTACTCATCCTAATGGATATACAACGGTATATGCTCATTTAAAAAAATTTAACGATAAGATAGAATCGTATCTTAAAAAAGAGCAATACAAAAAAGAAACGTTTGAAATACAGTTATTCCCTAAAAAAGGAGCATTACAAATTCAACAAGGAGAAATTATTGCTTTTTCTGGAAGTACGGGTGGTTTTGTTGGCCCGCATTTACACTTTGAAATAAGAAATGCAAATTCAAATCCGATAAACCCAATGTTATTTGGTGTAACAGTTAATGATGACAAAGCACCAAGTATCAATACACTTATTGTTTATCCAAGTGATGCAACCTCGCAGGTAAATCAATCAAATGCACCGCTACAAATTAATTTTGAACGACAAGAAAACGGGACTCTTTTGGCCGATAAAATTACCGCTTCCGGCAAAATAGGGTTTGGAGTTAATGCCTTTGACAGGTTAAATGGAGCATTGAATAAAAACGGAATTTTCAGTTTAGAGATGTCTTTAAACGGACAAAAAACGTATCATCACAAACTTGAAACTTTTTCGTTTGCTGAATCTAAATATTTAAATCTTTTAATCGATTATAAAAGGTATGCTGAGTTGAATCAAAAAATTCAACAATGTTTTGTTGTGCCATCTAATTCATTAAGTATCTATAAAAACAACATTAATAATGGTTATTTAACTATTAAAGATGGCTTGTCTTATACGGTTGAAATTATTGCCAAAGATTTTAAAGGAAATTCCACCACCTTAATTGTACCAATACAAGGTAAAAAGGATTCAATTACCATCCATAAAAAAGAAAAAAAGACCGATTACTTTATAAAATCTAAAGAGTTTAATAAATTTAGTAAAGATGGTGTAACTATTGCTTTTCCGAAGAATACGTTTTATGAAGATTTTTATTTAGATTTTAAAGTAAAAGATGGTAACGCTTTTATTCACAAAAAAAATAAACCGCTGAATAATAATTACACCTTAACTTTTGATGTGAGTTCTTATACCGTAGCCGAAAAGAAAAAACTATTTATTGCGAGTTACAACAGTCGTGGAAATCCGCGTTATAAATCCACAAAGAAAAAAGAAAAAACATTTTATACCACAACAAAAAGTTTAGGTAAATATGCCTTAGTTTCTGACACCAAAAAGCCATCAGTAAGACTCTCTAATTTTAAAAACGAACAGTGGCTTACAAATTTTAAACGTATAATCTTAAAAGTTTCTGACGATTTATCGGGTATAAAATCATATCGAGGAGAAATAGATGGCGAATGGATTTTATTAGAATACAGTCCAAAACATGGAACATTAACCTATAATTTTTTAGATAAAAAATTTATCACGGCAAAACATCAATTAAAAGTTATTGTAATTGATAACGTTGGAAATACGAATACAATAGAAGCAACGTTTTATAGAAAGAAATAAACAATCAAAAACTAACATTTGAAAACAAAAATAAATTTCACCTTATTATTAATCGTATTTACATTTCAAGTATTTAGCCAAATAGCAACAATTACTGGGGTTGTTAAAGACGAAAATGGCATGGCAATAGAAAATGTTTCGATAACCTATAACAACGACGGTGTTGTAAGTGAAAAAGATGGAAAGTATACAATTATAGTTACAGCGAAGAAAGAGATTAAAATAACGTTTAGTCATATTTCGTTTATTACATACAGCAAAACATTTAAAATTCAGAATGGAAAAACTGTTCGGTTTTCTCCTAGACTAAATTTCAAAACAGAAGAATTATCTAATGTAGATATAAAAAACCGTGCAAAAGATGCTGAAGGCATTATTACCTTAGATATTGGTCAAGTAAAGAAAATTCCTGGTGCAAATGCTGGTGTAGAAAATGTATTAATGACTTTAGCAGGTGTTAGCAACAACAATGAATTAAGTACACAGTACAATGTTAGAGGTGGAAATTTTGATGAAAACCTTGTGTATGTAAATGGAATTGAAGTCTATCGTCCTTTTTTAATTCGATCTGGGCAACAAGAAGGATTGAGTTTTGTAAATTCTGATATGACTCAAAATGTAAACTTTTCGGCAGGTGGATTTCAAGCAAAATATGGCGATAAATTGTCATCTGTTTTAGATATTACCTATCGTAAACCAACAGAGTTTACCGCAGGAGTTAATTTGAGTTTATTAGGAGGAAGTGCTACGGTTGAAGGAAAAATGCTGGATAATAAATTATCTGCAATTGTTGGAGTTCGTTACAGAGACAATAGTCTATTTGTAAACAGCAAAGACATTGAAACTAATTACAAACCAAAATTTGCCGATGTACAAACCTTTTTATCTTATGATATTAGCGATCGTTTTAGGTTAGATTTTTTAGGGAATTTTTCAAAAAACGAATATAACTACACTCCTATTTCTCGAAGAACAAAATTCGGGACAGTAATTGACCCTTTGGAATTAATTGTGTTTTATAACGGACAAGAACAAGATGATTATACAACCCTTTTTGGCGCACTAAAAGGAACCTATCAAGTAAATGACGATTTACAGATGAGTTTAACCACTTCTAGTTATCATACTCAAGAATCTGAACATTATGATATTTTGGCTTCTTATAATTTGGGTGAAGTAGATGCTAATTTAGGATCTGAAAATTTTGGGGAAGTTGAATTTTCAGAAGGAATTGGTTCACAATTAAACCATGGTAGAAACGACTTAGATGCATTAATTAGTAACATTCAATTAAAAGCAGTTTACACAAAGGGCGATAATAAATTTGATTTTGGAGTCAAATACCAAATTGAAGATTTTAGAGATCGGTTGATAGAATGGGAAGTAATTGATTCCGCAGGTTTTTCTATCAGACCGCCAAACCATATTTCAAATAACCAACCCTACGACCCTTTTGAAGGTGAAATTGTTCCGTATCAAAATGCAAGAGCAGTTAATGATGTACAAATCAATCGTATTTCTGGTTTTGCACAATGGAGTAAAAAAGATGAATGGGGCACCAATCGAGTTTGGTATAATATAGGTGTTCGTGCACAAAACTGGAAGGTGTCTGGCAAAACAGTTACATCATCTAGTAGCCAAACAGTTATAAGCCCTAGAGCACAAATTGCTATTAAACCAGACTGGGATAAAGATATGCTGTTCCGATTTTCAACAGGGTTTTATTATCAACCTCCTTTTTATAAAGAATTAAGAGATTCAATTGGCGTGGTACATCCTGATGTGAAAGCACAAAAATCAATTCATTTTGTTTTAGGAAACGATTTTAGTTTTAATATGTGGAAAAGACCTTTTAAATTGGTTACGGAAGTTTATTACAAACATTTAACTGATGTTAATCCTTATACTATTAATAATGTTAGAATTCGATATGCTGCAAAAAATAATGCAGTTGCCTATGCAACTGGAATTGACTTCCGTTTAAACGGCGAGTTTGTTCCCGGAACAGAAAGTTGGATTAGTATGGGAATAATGTCCACCAAAGAAAATATTGATGGAAGAGGTTATATTCCAAGACCAACCGATCAGCGCTTTAAAATGGCTATTTTATTTCAAGATTATGTGCCAACAATTCCGGATTTAAAAATGTATTTAAACTTGGTATTTAATACTGGTTTGCCTGGCGGATCACCTTCGTATGCCGACCCATATCAGTATCAAAGTAGATTGAACTCTTATAAAAGAGCAGATATTGGCATTTCATATGTATTGGTTGATCAAAACAAACTAGTTGATACTGGCTTTTTAAGCAATTTTAAAGAATTAACTTTTGGTGTTGAAATCTTTAACATGTTCGATGTACAAAACTCAATAACAAACACTTGGGTTCGAGATGTGTATTCTAAAAGATCCTATGGAATCCCCAATTTTATGACCAGCCGTGTATTTAATGTAAAATTAGATATGAGATTTTAGCCTTCGGCATACTTATTGAAAACTTACATCGTTATAAATCAAAATAAAAAAACATGTTTCAAAAAAGTTTATTAATAGGATTGTTATTTATTAGCACTTCATTTTCAACAACTAACACTTCAACAAATAATTATATTAAAAGTGGTGAAAACCTAACTTTTATTGCATCACTAAATATATCTGGAGTAATGACTGATATTGCTGAAGTAAAAATGGTTACATCAACAGTAAAAACAAAAACAAGGGAATTGTTACGTTTAAAATGTACGGCTTCAACATACGCTAGTTGGGATAAATTTTTTAGAGTGAGAGATTTGTATGAGTCTTATGTTGATCCTACTACATTAAAACCTGTTTTATTTAAACGAAGTATTGAAGAGGGTACTTATAAAAAAGAGCTGAAATATTTATTCAAACGTAAATCTGGTATTGCTATTTCTACGTTAAACAAAAAGGGGTACAAAGATTATAAAACTAATGTAGCTATTGACAATAATACGTTAGATATCGTTTCAAGTATATACAATATCCGAACGCTAGATTTTGAAAACATGTCTAAAGGAGAAATAACGATTACCAAACTAATTGTTGATTCTGAAGTTCAAACTGTTTCTACAAAATACTTAGGAACGGAACTTATTAAAATGGGAAAATACGGCTCAAAAATGTGTTATAAATTATCAATAGGTTTTGGCGGCAGTGAAATTGAAGACATAAAAGGCGGTAAGTATATTTGGATTACTGCTGATACTGATAGGTTACCAGCTTTAATTGAAGCTAATATACCTGCAGGAAAAATTCAAATACGCTTAAGTAATTATTCAAAATAAATAACAACTAAATAAAACATCATGAACAAAGCAGTTATAAAATTATTCGCAATATTAGGAGTCATTGGAGCATTACTAGGGCTTTTATTCTCTTTTCTACCCATTTCTAATCTTGCCATTTTCCCTGCTGTATTCGGGCTGGTTTTCGGATTTATCGCCTATTATTTAGCAAAAAAACAACAACAATCATTTTCATTTGCAAGAATAGTGGTTTTATTAGCATTATTGGCAATACTCATCTCTGTTGGAAAACAATTGTTTACTGATAACAAAGTGAATGAAGATGCCGTTGAAGAATTACAAATAAAAGAAGTTGAATCTGAAGAAGATGCAATTAAAGATATTGAAGAATTAGATGATGAACTTGAAGAACTAGATGATATAGAATAGTGTTAAAAAAAATGCTCTAATTTCTTAGAGCATTTTTTTTATTTTAATATTTGATTGGTGTGTTCTTTTGTTTTCACTTTCAGAATAATAGCTTCTATGATTCCATTTTCATCAATTACAAAGGTTGTACGATGAATTCCATCATAGGTTCTTCCCATGAATTTCTTTGCCCCCCAAACACCATACGCTTTAATTACCTCTTTATTTTCATCGGCCAATAATGGAAACGGGAATTTATATTTATTACTAAAGTTTTGTTGTCTTTTAGGCGAATCTGCACTTACGCCTAAAATAGCATATCCTTTTGCCAAAAAAGTATGGTGGTTATCTCTTAAGTTACAAGCTTCTACAATACAACCTGGTGTACTTGCCTTTGGATAAAAAAACAATACTAACTTTTTACCTTTATAATCGGCTAGTTTGATTTCATTTTCATCTTGATCATTGCAATTAAAATCTGGTGCTTTATCTCCTATTTTTAGTGTTATCATTTTTTTTAAGAACAAAGATACAAAGATTAGAGTCACAAAGTTTCTTAGAGAAATTTAAACGTAAATTGGAGAAGGACGATTTCCTTTGTATCTTTGAAACTCCACGCATTGAACCTTAAAAAAATGACCAAACAAGAAAAAGTACAATTTGTAATTAACACTTTAGAAAATATCTATCCAGAAACACCTATTCCGCTCAATCATAAAGATCCGTACACCTTATTAATTGCGGTGTTATTATCTGCTCAAAGTACCGATAAAGGCGTAAATAAGATTACACCTATACTTTTTGCAAAAGCTGACAACCCTTATGATATGATAAAAATGTCGGTAGAAGAAATTAGGGAGATTATTAAACCCGCAGGATTATCACCCATGAAATCAAAAGGGATTTTTGGATTATCGAAAATATTAATTGAAAAACATAATGGACACGTACCTCAGAGTTTTGAATCACTTGAAGAATTACCTGCGGTTGGTCATAAAACTGCGAGTGTTGTTATGAGTCAAGCATTTGGTATTCCTGCTTTTCCTGTAGATACACATATTCATAGATTAATGTACCGCTGGAATTTGAGTAATGGAAAAAATGTAGTGAAAACTGAAAAAGATGCCAAACGACTATTTCCAGAAGATTTATGGAACAAATTACATTTACAAATCATTTATTACGGACGAGAATATTCGCCTGCAAGAGGATGGAATATAGAAAAAGACGTTATTTTTAATACTATTGGAAGAAAATCTGTTTTAAAATAAAAAAGACCCATTTATTAATAAATGGGTCTTTTCTTCTTAATTCAAATGCAATTCAATGGGTCTTTCACTCTCTAATTTTACAATCTTCAACGTCTTAGAATAGTCGAGTAAAAATTGAATTGTTTCCTTTTTTGGTTGCTTCTTAAAAGAAGGCTTTTCTGTGTAAAGTTTCATCATATACCTCAATTAATAGTTATTATATAAAGGTAAACGGAACTTTTAACAGTTTATTGTTAATTCACCAAAATAATATTATATTTTTCAATTAATTTTCTCATATTTATGAGTGAATAACGCATTCTACCTAATGCAGTATTAATACTTACACCAGTACATTCAGATATTTCTTTAAAACTCATATCTTTATACATACGCATCACCAATACCTCTCTTTGGTCATCTGGCAATTCATCAACCAATTTACGAACATCAGAAAGTATTTGCTCTTTAATTAACTGTTTTTCAGCATTTAACTCACCATCACCTAATACAGAAAAAATATCAAATTCATCAGTATTCTTAAACGTTGGCATTCTATTTGACTTTCTAAAATGGTCAATAATTAAGTTGTGAGCAATACGCATAACCCAAGGTAAAAACTTTCCTTCCTCGTTATACTTCCCTTTTTTTAAGGTGTTAATTACTTTAATAAAGGTATCTTGAAAAACATCTTCAGTGATATCTCTATTCAATACTTTCGAAAAAATAAAATTGTAAATTCTTTGTTGGTGTCTTTTGATTAAGATTTCAAAAGAATACTCGTCTCCACTAATATACTTGGTAACAAGCTCACTGTCTAATACTTTTAGTTTATTCATAACACTATGTTTTTTTAAAATAATTGAATTAAACGGCATAAGTAAAGCCTCTAATTCAGTATAAATTTTTTAAAAGTAATAGTATGTTATATGCTAAAAATATTTAAGTAATATCTCGCAAAGATTAACTATTTTTCTTTAACCACCTAATAGTTGTCGGTTTTTTGTTGTTTTTATCTCAAAATAGTAAAAATGAATGTATTAATTAGCAAGATACTTAAATTAACAAATCTTTATTTTACCTTTGTGTTTATTCAATTTTTTTAAAGATAATGACCAAAAACATAGCCGATTTAAATCCAAAAGAAAATATTTTAATAAAAGGTGCAAAATTGCATAATTTAAAAAATATTGATGTTGCGATACCAAGAAACAAATTGGTGGTTATTACAGGATTGTCTGGTTCTGGCAAATCTAGTTTGGCGTTTGACACCTTATATGCTGAAGGACAAAGGCGATATGTAGAAAGTCTTTCTTCATATGCGAGGCAGTTTTTAGGAAGGTTAAATAAGCCGAATGTTGATTATATAAAGGGAATATCGCCAGCAATTGCCATAGAACAGAAGGTAAATAGTACAAATCCAAGATCTACGGTTGGTACATCTACTGAGATTTACGACTATTTAAAGTTATTATTTGCAAGAATTGGACGTACCTTCTCTCCTATTTCGGGTGATGAAGTGAAAAAAGATTCTATTGCTGATGTTATTAATTTTGTTAAAACGTTAAAAGAAAAAGACAAAGTTCTATTAATAGCCCCAGTTCATATTCCTGAAGATAGAAGTGTTTCAAAATCACTCGCTATTCTATCTCAGCAAGGATACGCAAGGATAAAATACCATAAAGAGATTATTAGAATTGAAGATTTTATTAAAACTGTAACTTCAGCAAAGAAAGAATTTGGTCGCGATTTTGAGTTGGTGGTTGATCGTGTTGTTGTTAAAGATAATGAAGATTTTTACAATCGCCTTGCAGATGCCATACAAATTGCTTTTTATGAAGGGAATGGAAAATGCAGTCTTGAAAACTTAACTACTAAAAAAACTACAAATTTTAGTAATTCATTCGAATTAGATGGCATACAATTTTCAGAACCGAATACGCATTTGTTCAGTTTTAACAATCCGTATGGTGCGTGTCCAACTTGCGAAGGCTATGGAAATATTATAGGTGTTGATCGAAGTTTAGTGATTCCAAATACTGGTTTGTCTATTTTTGAAGATGCTATTCTTCCCTGGAAATCAGATTCATTTAGAGAGTTTAAAGAGAATTTAATCGACAATGCCTATAAATTCGATTTCCCAATTCATCGTCCTTATTTTGAACTTACTAACGAACAAAAAGAAATTATTTGGACTGGAAATGAGTACTTTGAAGGGTTAAACGCCTTTTTTAAAGATTTAGAAACTAAGAGTTATAAAATTCAGTACCGAGTAATGCTATCTCGTTACCGAGGTAAAACCAAATGCACATCGTGTAACGGTAAACGATTACGCAAAGAAACTGACTATATCAAAGTGAGCGAATCAACAATGTCTCAACTAGTTGAAATGCCTTTGGATGAATTGCAAGAATTCTTTTTAAAGATTAAACTTTCAGAAAGTGAGTTTAAAATTGCAAAAAGATTATTGACAGAAATAAATAACCGATTGTCTTTTTTAACCGATGTTGGTCTTAATTACCTTACACTTAACAGAACATCTAATACCTTATCGGGTGGCGAAAGTCAACGGATTAACTTAGCAACATCTTTAGGAAGCAGTTTAGTAGGTTCTATGTATATTTTAGATGAACCAAGCATTGGTTTGCATCCAAAAGACACAGAACGCTTAATCAAAGTTTTAAAAAACCTTCGAGATTTAGGCAATACTGTTATTGTGGTAGAACATGATGAAGATATTATGAAAGCCGCTGATATGATTTTTGATATTGGTCCAGAAGCTGGAACTTTTGGTGGAAACATTGTTGCAGAAGGTACTTTCGATGAAATTTTAAAATCTGATTCGTTAACAGCACAATATTTAAATAAAACCATCGAAATCGAAGTTCCAAAGAAAAGACGAACTTCTACTAATTTTATTGAAGTGATTGGCGCACGTCACAATAACCTAAAAAACATTGATGTAAAATTCCCTCTAAACACATTAACTGTTATTACTGGAGTTTCTGGAAGTGGAAAAAGTACACTTGTCAGTAAAATTTTATATCCAGCATTGCAAAGAGAAATTGCTGGTTTTGGTGAAAAAGCAGGGCAGTTTACTTCCATTAGTGGTGCTATTGATAAAATAGAGCATATCGAATTTATTGATCAAAATCCAATTGGGCGTTCAAGTAGGTCAAACCCTGTTACGTATATTAAAGTCTATGATGATATTCGTAGTTTATTTGCTACACAAAAATTATCAATCATAAGAAATTACAAGCCAAAACATTTTTCTTTTAATGTTGAAGGCGGACGTTGCGAAACTTGTAAAGGAGATGGCGAAGTAACCATTGAAATGCAATTTATGGCAGATGTCCATTTAGAATGTGATACATGCAAAGGGAAACGATTTAAAAAAGAAGTGCTTGAAGTAAAGCTTGATGGTAAATCAATCAATGCAATTTTAAATATGACCATTGACGATGCCATTTCTTTTTTTGAAGATCATAATGAAAATAAAATTGCGCGAAAATTACAGCCTTTACAAGATGTAGGACTTGGATATGTTACCTTAGGTCAACCATCATCAACTTTATCTGGTGGTGAAGCTCAACGAATTAAATTAGCGTCCTTTTTAGTAAAAGGTTCTCGACAAGCGAAATCACTCTTTATTTTTGATGAACCAACAACAGGGCTTCATTTTCATGATATTAAGAAATTGTTAGCCTCATTTAATGCTTTAATTAAAAACGGACATTCAATTATAGTTATTGAACACAATATAGAACTGATTAAATGTGCAGACTATATTATTGATCTTGGGTTAGAAGGTGGTAAAAATGGAGGAGAATTATTATTTCAAGGAACCCCAGAAAAACTAATGAGCAATAAAAAAAGTTTTACTGCTCATTATTTAAAAGATAAATTGAAATAGTTACTTCGTTATTCAGCATCATTTAAAGATGATAATTGGCTTTTTGCCAATACAAAATCAGGAAATAATTTTATAGCACGCTCAAATGCTATTTTTGCTTCTACTTTTTTCTCAAGTTTTTCTGCAATAATTCCTTCTAAATAAGCAATAGAAGCCTTTAAACTTACATCTTGACTATAATTTTTATTCACTCGAAATGAAACTGTTACTGCAGAATCATCTGGTAATTGGTCTGCCTTTTTAATTGAAACATAAGCATCTTCAGCCTTATTAATTTCATATTGTAAACCAGCAAGTTTATATGCATGATAACTTTTATTTGACTTGGCTAATAATTTTTGATAACCTTCAACTGCTTTACTTTTTGCTCCAATAGATTCTAATGAAATCGTATTCATTTCTAGCATTTCAATATTGTCATCGTTTCTATCCAACACATCTTTACTCACTAAAAAGCATGACAAATACTCACGTTTATTAAAGTATAAATACGCCAAACTATCTTTATAAGTACTTTCTGGACCTTGAAGCGCAATAATATTATACATTTTTGATATTGCTATGGTTTTATCACCATAAGCTAATGCTTGCTGCATTTTTTTCTCTTCTAACTCAACAGAGGTTGAAGTTTGTGCTACTGCTGAAATTGCAACCAACAATGTTAATGCGAATAGTATTTTTTTCATTTTATTAAATTTAATTTTAATGGGTGCTAAAATATTAATTAATACACTAATAAAGTATTAAAGTTCTCTTAAAGATTAGGCAAATAAAAAAGAGTCAATTCTTTCGAATCAACTCTTTTGGGTGGAAGATGGGGCTCGAACCCACGACCCTCGGTACCACAAACCGATGCTCTAACCAACTGAGCTACAACCACCATTTTAAATTTTAGTATTAACCATCCCGATAATTATCGGGAGAGTTACAACCACCTTGTAACTTGCGGATGCAAATGTAAGTTTTTTACTAACTTTTCACAAGCATTTTTTATGAAATAATTTAAATTAAATCATCTAACTTATCAACTGCCACAAAACGTTCAACAGTAAATCCTTCAGCATAATCAGTACCAATTAATCTTCCAAGGTCTTGTGCTCTATATTTTATACTATTCAAAAAATTCTCACTAGATATTGGTGATGATGGTTCTTTACTCTTTGGATCAAAGAATTGAGAACTATATGCAAGTACCGCTTCCATTTTAACGTCAATAAAACCTGTTACATCTACCACAAAATCAGGTTCCAAATTTTTCCATTGAATATAATGATACACATGCTTTGGTCTCCATGGTTTTTGGACAACACCATCTAAAACCGTTTCAATTTTTCGTAAACCCGCTAAAAAACAAGCGTCTGAAACCAATTTACTACCTTTCCCATGATCTATATGACGGTCGTCAATTGCATTACATAAAACTATCTCTGGTTGATATTTTCTTAATGTTTTTATTATTTCAAGTTGATGCTTTTTATCATTCACAAAAAAACCATCTGCAAAATTTAAATTTTCTCTTATGGTTACTCCTAATATTTTTGCAGCATTAGATGCTTCTTGATCTCTTATTTCAGCAGAACCACGAGTTCCTAATTCACCACGAGTTAAATCTAAAATTCCTACTTTTTTACCTAAAGAAATTTCTTTTGCAATGGTTGCTCCACATCCTAATTCTACATCATCTGGATGTGCCCCAATTGCCAAAATATCTAACTTCATATTATTCCATTTTATACAAAGATAGTGAAAATACCTATTACTTAAAGCGTGCAGGTTTTATCAATAAATAGTATCTAAAAGCAATGAATGGTAAGTTTTTACTATAATATTTGATGGTTATATTTATTGAACGTACACTCGTTAAAAAATGAAGGAGTTCAGAATACTATTGTTTTTGATTAATACTTGATTGTATGTCCGTAAAGAGTCATAAATATATAAAGTGCGTCATTCTGAACTTGTT
>CAZUFO010000004.1:0-42584 GCA_964619615.1 uncultured Lutibacter sp.
CCAGAATCTACTTTTGGTGGCGGATCAAAAACCGTTGGAGGAACTGTAAAAAGATATTCAACATCATAAAATGCTTGGGTTAAAACGGATAGAATTCCATAGACTTTGCTTCCTTCTTTTTCGGCAATCCGTTTTGCAACTTCTTTTTGAAACATTCCTGCAAATTCAGGAATAAGATGTCTGTTTTCTAAGGTTTTAAAAACAATTTGAGTAGAAATATTATAGGGAAAATTACCAATGATTGCAAACTGTTTATCACCAAAAAAATCTTTGAGATTTATTTTTAAAAAATCTTTTTCAATAATTCTTGGTGCTAAGTTTAAATAGTTTGCTTGTAAGTATTCTACGGATTCACGATCAATTTCTATAACATGAGTTGTTACCTTTTTTTTCAACAAATACTTAGTCAAAACACCCATTCCTGGTCCAATTTCAAGCACATCATTATAACCCTTTAAGGTTATAGAATCTGCAATGTTTTGCGCGATAGATTCATCTTTTAAAAAATGTTGCCCTAGGTGTTTTTTTGCTCTAACTGTCATTAAATTTTTAATTAAATAAATTTGTGTATTTCCTAAATAAATAGAGTCGCCCTCTTTTTCCGCCAGTTATTTCTTCAATAATTTCTAACCGTACTAAATCATCTAATAATTTATATACTGATGGTACAGATAATTTTGTAATAGTTTTTACCATTTGAGCATCAATCATTGGATGCTGAAATAATTGACTTATAACAAGATGAGCATTATTGGCCCTGTTTTTTAGGGTTTGAGCTTTTAAATCCATTTCCTGTTTTAATTTTAATACATTATCAAAAGTTTGGATACTACTTTTGGCTGTTTCTATGACACCAACTAAAAAAAACTTAAACCATTGTGTTAAATCGTTTTTTTCTCTAACTCGCATTAAATTGTCGTAATAAAGTGTTTTGTTTTTCTCAAAAAAATCAGACAAATAAAGAATTGGTCTTTTCAAGACTCCTTTTTCTACTAAATAAAGTGTAATCATTAAACGCCCTACACGCCCGTTTCCATCTAAAAATGGATGTATAGTTTCAAACTGATAATGTAATAGTGCAATTTTTAATAAATGTGGGAAATAATAATCACTTGTGTGTACAAATTTTTCTAAATCATTCATCAACTCATCTATTGATGTATGAATAGGAGGAATAAAGATTGCATCGTTTATAGTAGCTCCTCCAATCCAATTTTGACTTATTCTAAACTCCCCAGGAAGTTTAGATTTCCCTCTAACTCCTTTTAAAAGAGTTTTATGTGTATTTCGTATCAATCGAGATGAAAAAGGCAGTTTTTCTAAAGCCTCTATAGCCTCATTTAATGCTGAAATATAATTTTGAACTTCATCCCAATCATCTCTCTTTTCTTCCGCAACATCTTCTTTATTAAGCAATGCATCTTCTATATTGGTCTTTGTTCCTTCTATTTTATTAGATTGGGTTGCTTCTTTTAAAACGTGCATACTAATAAATAAATCTATATTTGGAACATATTCTGAATACATATCTAACCTCCCTAGTTCCCTATTTGCCTGATCTAGTAGGTGTAAAATTTCCATATCACCTAAACTCCAAGCCCTATTTATTTTACTTGGCTGAAAGCTTTTATAATTTTTTTGACTAATATAATTCCCTGAAATAAAGTTTTTCATTTTTTAAAAACTATTCTATAATTTTAAACAAAGATAGGGCTTATTTAAGAAATCGTCCAAAAACTTAAATAAGAAACGGGCTTATTTAAGAAATTGTCCAAAAACTTAAATAAGGACATTGGTTATTAAAGAAAAGTGGTGTTTTTTATTTAAACTCTTTTATAATTTTTAATTCGGTTCTAAAAGCTACAAATTTCCCATTGAAATGCTTGCTGTCATTTTGTAATCTAACTGCATCAAATTGGTAATAATCATCTAAATCTTTACGGGTTTTTGCTCTGTATTGAACGGAATAAGTTATACCGCCCATTTCTTCTTTAACCAAGACTCGTGTTAGTTTAGCGCTAACAAAACGACCCGTTGCTAAAACAGCTGGAATATGTTTTTCAATCCAGAGTAACCATTCTTCATGAATGCTTTCATCAATATTTATTGTTACATTATAGATATACATTGGTTTTGTAGTTTTTTATTGAATGGCATCACCACGAATTAATCTGAATTTTTTTCTGGCATCTACTAAATAGATACTTGATGGGAAGTCAAAAATAATCTTTTGATAGTATTCTTTTGCTTTTTCAATATTATTTTGTTCGTAATAAATTTCAGCAAGAAAATAATACGCATCATCTACTAAAATATCTTCGGTATTTAGTTCAATAATTTTTAAATAATTGGCTATTGCTTTGTCTGATAACCCAATAGTTTCATAAATAGCAGCTTGTTTAAATAACGCTTCATCTTCAATTGCATGTCCTTTATGTTCAGTTAGAATCATATTTAAAGAATCAATTGCCTGTTGGTTTTTGTTTTGAAAGGCTAATAAATCTGCTTTCGCATATAATTTTAACGCTATTTTTAAAGAATCTTGTACGCTATTATCGCTAATTATTAAACTTAAATCTAAAGCGTCATTTGCAATTAATTGAGATGTTGAACCTTTTAAAACTTTTAATTGTGTTTCTGCCCATTTAAAATCGCCTTTATAATAACTTGTTTTAGCGACTTTAAATCGTGCTTGTTGCGCCAAAACATGATTTTTTAAACTTGTTTGTACTTGAGAATAATAGATCAAAGCTTCATTAAATCGCCCTTTAAAAACGAGTAAATCGCCTAGTTTAATTTTAATTTCTCCTTTTTGAAAATTATTACTTCGTAATTCTAGCGCTTGTTTTAACACATCAATCCCTTTTTCAGGAGTATGTTTTTTAAAGGTTAAAAAATCTGCGTACGCAATTTGTATATCAATTGTATTGGATGATTTTCCAAATTCAGTAAAAAATTCTTGAAACTGAGTTTCAACCAACTCTAAATCATCCGTAGTTTCAATGGCAACAAATAAAAGATATAATTTTGAATCTATAACATCAATTTGAGTTTCAGCATTCTCCAGAACATATTCAAAACATTTTTGTGTTGTTGTATAATCATTATGGTCAAAAGCAATTTCACCTACATTAATAATGCCATCTAAACTAAGACTATCCGTTTCTCTTTTATACAAGGCTTTTTCTTGTATAAACGCTTTCCCGTATTGTTTTTGAAGCATAAATAACCAACTCAATAATTGATTCCATGTATTTAATTGATTGGTTTGTAATCGTCTTAAAATTAATTTCTTAAAAAGAATATTGTATTGGTTTTCTGAATCATCAGTAGTATATTTACTGATATATCTTAAAATGGTTGGATAATATCGTTTTTCTTTCTCAACCAAGTCTAAGTAAGTATTAAACATACTTTCAATGTCTCCTTTTTCGCCATAAATAGCACCAATTTGAATATTATAATTCGCATTTGGATTCGCCGTCATTGCTATTTTATACGATTTCAGCGCATAGTCTAATAGGTAATTATTTTGAAAAGATCGCCCAACTGAATAACCATAAACAGGGTTTTTCTCTAAAAAAGAAAGTACTTTATTATAATTTTTTGTTGCTTTTTCTTGTTGATGTTGTAACTCGTAATTGTAACCCAATTCCACATAAAACTGAATTTGATTTGGGTACTTATTAAGGTGTTGTTCAATCAGATTTTGAGTTTTTTCAAAATTTTCTAATTGACGGTGACAATAAATTAAGCGAATTAAATAGCTTGAATTGAAATTGTTTTGTTCATATAAAGTTTGATAAATACTCGCGGCTTTTTCATATTCCCCTTTTCTAAAATAATCATAGGCTACTTGTTGTTCTTGTGCAAAAGAGACTGTTGAAATAAATAAGAAAAATATAATAATTAAGTTACGCATATACTTATGTTCGTTGCTCAAAGATACCAAAGAAACTGTTAAAGTTTTCGTAAAACAAGCACTTTTTGAAATGTTGTTTGTAACATTTTGGCACGAAACTTGTCTTAACAATATAAAACGTACTAAACTTTACTATTATGAACGAATTAAAAAAACAATACGATAAAGCAAAAACTAGATCTAAGCAGTTTATGCAAAACGGACAATTACATGCGTATTTTAACACATTAGTTGAAATGAATAACTATAAAAGATTAATGGTTGCAGTTGTTTCTAACTAATCATTTCAAATCCGCAATAAGGCACTAATACTTTTGGTATTTTAATGCCTTCTGGTGTTTGATAGTTTTCTAATAAACTAGCCAAAACTCTTGGTAATGCTAAAGAACTTCCGTTTAAAGTATGCGCCAATTCACTTTTACCTGCTTCATTTTTAAACCGAAGTTTTAATCTATTTGCTTGAAACGTTTCAAAATTTGAAACAGAACTAATTTCTAACCAGCGGTCTTGGGCCGTTGAAAAGAGTTCGAAATCAAACGTTAACGCAGCCGTAAACCCAATATCACCACCACATAAACGTAATATTCTATAAGGCATTTCTAATTCTTGTAAAATTCCTTTAATATGCTCCACCATTCCATCTAATGCTTTATAAGAATTTGATGGATGTTCTAAGCGTACAATTTCTACTTTATCAAATTGATGTAAACGGTTTAAACCCCTAACATGCGCTCCGTAACTTCCTGCTTCACGACGAAAACATGGCGTGTAAGCCGTATTTGTTATTGGAAAATCACTTTCCTTCAAAATCACATCACGATAGATATTGGTAACAGGAACCTCAGCAGTTGGTATTAAATATAAATTATCCACACCACAATGATACATTTGCCCTTCTTTATCTGGCAATTGACCAGTACCTCTTCCAGATTCTTCATTTACTAAATACGGAACCTGCATTTCAGTATATCCTGCGGCTGTGTTTTTATCTAAAAAATAGTTAATTAAGGCACGTTGCAATCGCGCTCCTTTTCCTTTATAAACAGGAAAACCAGCTCCCGTTATTTTATTCCCTAGTTCAAAATCTATAATGTCATATTTTTTTGCTAACTCCCAATGAGGAAGAGCACCTTCATGTAAAGTTGGAATAACACCTTCTTCAAAAATGATTTCATTGTCTTCTTCCGTTGTTCCAGCAACCACAGAATTATGAGGAATATTAGGAATTTGATATAGCAATTCTTGTAAATCAATTGAAAGTTGATTTAACTTTTCCGCAAGTTTTTTAGATGCTTCTTTTAATTGAACCGTTTTCTCTTTTAAGATATTTGCTTTTTGTGGTTCGCCATTTTTATAAAGAATGCCTATTTCTTTGGCTAATTTATTAGATTCCGCCAACATGTTGTCAAGTAAAGTTTGAGTCGATTTTCTATTCTCATCAACTTCTACTACGTGATTAATAGTTTCGCTGGCGTTTGCAAAATTTCTTTTTGCCAATCCGTTTAAGACAAGGTCTTTGTTTTCTCTAATAAATACTACTTGTAACATAGGTCTAAAATTGTACTTTTTTAAAGCGCAAATTTAGGAAATAGAAGTCAGATTATTAATAAAGTCGAGAGAATTACTTTTATCAACGTTTAATTGCTGTTTAAGCGCTTCAATAGATTCAAACTTTTGTTCATCACGTAAAAACGTCAACAGTTCTACAGTAATATTTTGATCATACAGGTTTTCGTTCAAATCAAAAAAATGAACTTCAATAGTTTGATGCCTTCCATTTACTGTTGGTCTATTACCTATATTCATCATTCCGAAATAAACTTTAGAATCAATAATTGATTTGACAACATAAACACCTGCCTTTGGAATTAATTTATACGCCTCTTCTATGGAAATATTCGCTGTTGGAAATCCAATTTTTGAGCCTAATTTTTTTCCCGAAACTACAGTTCCGGATAACATAAAGTTATAACCTAAATAATTATTTGCAATTTCAATTTGCCCATTATTCAATGCCTTTCTAATTTTAGTAGAACTAATTGCCTTGCTATTTAAGTTTTGCGCTGGTATTTCCTCTAATTCAAAACCAAACATTTCTCCATATTCTTGTAATTGCTCAAAATTCCCTTCTCTATTTTTACCGAAATGATGGTCGTACCCAATAATTAATTTAGAAATATTGAGTTTGTTTACTAAAATATCTCTAACAAATTCAAAAGCAGTCAATCTTGAAAACTCTTTGTCAAACGGGTGGATGATTAGTTCTTCTAATCCAAAATTACCTAACAATTGTGACTTTTCGTTTATGGTATTTATCAATTTAATATCACTGCCTTTCTGTAATACCATTCTTGGGTGTGGAAAGAAGGTTAATAAAACCGAAGTTTCATTTTTCTTTTTTGATGCAATTAATAACTGTTCAATAATTTTTTGATGCCCAAGATGCACTCCATCAAAAGTACCAATTGTAACAACGGTTTTTTTAGCGGTGGTAAAATTTAAAAAGTTGTGTGTTATTTTCAAGAGTAATCAAAAAAAATTAGTTGAAGCAAAGGTATCTATTTTATCTAAACCACTATTAATTGGTGAGTGAAAAAATCCTTTTTTTGGAATCTAATAATTAAATACTAAATTTACCAAAACTCCAAAAATTATTGTTTTGAAAAAAAGGCTTACTCTTAATATCTGTTTAGTAACTTTTTTAATGTCTCTAAATGTTTCTTTGTATAGTCAAAACACTAAAAGTATTTGGCTAAAATCTTCTGAGGTTCATTTAATTACTTTAAAACAAGAAAAAGAAACATTCCTTCCAAAAGAAGGTAAACACTACCAGTTAGATATTAATTCTTTAAGGCAAAAGTTAAAAAGCATTGATAATACTTCTTATGATAAAAAAACAGTATCTATTAGTATTGAGTTTCCAACTATAAATGGTGAAATAGAAGCCTTTCAGGTAAGCGAAGCATCTGTATTTCAAAAAGAATTACAACAACAATTTCCCGAAATCCGTTCATATATTGGTCATAATAAAAATGCTACCATTCGATTTAGTCTTTCGCCACAAAAAGGGTTAAGTCTTACCTATATTTCTGGTGAAGAAACTGGTTTTATTGAACGAAAAAATGACAATTATTATGTGGTATATAAAAGAAGAACTAGGAACAACCTCTCCGGAACATTTGAATGTTTAACGGAAGATATTAGAAAAGAAAGCAAATCGTCACTTAATAATATAACAAGCAAAGATGCAGATGATTCTATTTTAAGAAGTTACTTGTTAGCGCTTTCTGTAACTGCTGAATATACAGAATATCATTATGGTGGCGTTGTTGGAGTTGGACAAGAAGCAGCAGCTAAATCAGCGGCATTGGCAGGAATGAATGCAACTTTAACTAGAGTAAACGGAGTTTTTGAACGCGATTTTGGAATCCGTTTACTATTAATTAATAACATAAATGACATTATTTACACGAACCCAGCAACAGATCCATATTCTGACTCTTCTTCATTAAATAATTGGAATACCGAAGTGCAGAATAATTTAACTGCAACTATAGGCGAAGCAAATTATGACATCGGGCATCTATTTGGAGATGATGGAGGAGGAGGAAATGCAGGTTGTATAGGTTGTGTTTGTGTCAATAATATTAAAGGTAGCGCTTATACTTCACCTTTAGACGGAATTCCTGAAGGAGATTTATTTGATATCGATTATGTCTCTCACGAATTTGGGCATCAATTTGGTGCAAATCATACTTGGACCACAGATTTTGGGCCTTCAAACGAAGGAACAGGAGCAAATTTAGAACCAGGAAGTGGCTCAACAATAATGGGGTATGCTGGTATTACTAGTTCAAATGTACAATCGCAAGGCGATGATTATTTTCATTTTAAAAGTATAGAACAGGTTACTGCCTTTATAAAAACAACTACTTGTGATGTGGAAACCGTTTTGTCGCAAAATGCACCAACTGTTGATGCTGGAAATGATTATACAATTCCAACATCAACTGCATTTATATTAAAAGGCCAAGGTTCATCTGATGGAAACACTACTTTTTGTTGGGAACAAAATGACGAAGGTGGTAATGGTGGTGTTGAAACCTCCGATCCTAGTCCAACAAATCTAACTGGACCCATGTTTCGATCATTGCCACCAACATCGGAATCAGATAGATATATGCCCGAATTTCCATCGGTATTATCAGGAAACCTAACAACAACTTGGGAAACCGTTTCTAGCGTCGGCAGAAATATGAAATTTAAACTGACTGCCAGAGATAATATTGCTGGTGGTGGTCAAAATACAATTGATGAAATGGTTGTTACCGTTAATGACGCTTCAGGACCCTTTATTATTACATCTCAAAATACTGAAAATATTATTTGGAATAGAGGAAGTAACGAAACAATTACTTGGGATGTTGCAAACACTAACAGTTCACCTGTAAACACTTCAAATGTTGACATATTAATATCATATGATAATGGCGCTACTTTTTCTACATTATTAGCAGATACACCTAACGATGGTAGTCAGGATGTTTCTGTCCCAAATTTTGCAGCACCTTTTTGCAGGTTAATGATTAAAGCTGTGAACAATATTTATTATGCAGTAAACAGCCATACTTTTTCAATCGATTATAATATTGTAACAACCTGTAATACGTTTAGCGATAGTCCAAATATGTCAATCACAGATGATGCATCCACTTTTGATGAAGCGGATATAATTGTTCCAGGAAATTTAACAATTTCAGAAGTAAATATTTCTGTAAACGTTACACATACTTGGTTAGATGATTTACAAATTGCAATTAATAGTCCTGATGGAACACGAATTAATTTAATTGATAGAAGTTGTAGCGATAACGAAGATTTAGAGGTGGTTTTTGATGATTCTGGTGTTGCTATAATTTGTGCTACACCAACTATAGGAACTTATTTACCTGCTCAAAATTTAAGTGCATTTAATAATAAAAGTGGCAACGGAACCTGGACTATAGGAATTAATGATAACGCACCAGACGATACCGGTGTTTTAAATTCATGGTCTGTAGAAATTTGCACTACCGAAGTAACACTTATTGAAATAGATGGATTTTTTAATATGTATCCTAACCCTTCAAGCGGTATCATAAATATTTTTATGTTTACTAGTTTAGATGCTGATGTTAATGTTTCATTAATAGATATGGCAGGCAGGCATATTAAGAGCCAAATCTATCCTGTTAGTTCTGGCAGATTAGATGTTGAATTTAATTACGGAAACATATCTCAAGGAATCTATATTCTTAAAGTAATACAAGCAGGTAACATAATTTCTAGAAAAATTATTGTTGAATAAATATTTTTACTAAATTCAACTATCTGTAAACCAAAATATTAAACTTATTTAATAATATTAGATTATAGCAATATAAATGCCTAAATATTCATAATTATGAATATTTCTTTACTGTTTTATTGCAAATCAAAAAATAATTGTATTTTGCATCATTGATAACTAAAATAACTTAATATTATGAAAAAATTACTGAGTGCTATTGTTGTACTACTTTTTACAACAACCCTTATAGCGCAAACTACGGTAACCGGTGTGGTTACTGATGAAAGTTCTGGACAACCAATTCCTGGAGCAAATGTAAAAGTTGTGGGGAAATCCTTAGGGACTTCTGCAGATTTTGATGGAAACTTTACGTTGGAAGTAAAGCAAGATCCTCCTTTTACAATTGAAATATCTATTATTGGGTACGGTACTACTACCGTAGAAATTACGCAAAACAACCAAGTAGTTAATGCAACTTTAAAGGAACATGCAACATCACTTGATGAAGTGGTAGTTTCTGCATCTAGAACTCCTGAACGTATTATGGAATCTCCAGTTACCATTGAGAGAATGGATGTTAGAGCAATAAAAAACACCTCTTCTCCTACTTTTTATGATGGTTTAGAAAACTTAAAAGGAGTGAATATGAATACCAACAGTTTAACCTTTAAAAGCGTTAATACTAGAGGTTTTGCTACGTTTTCAAACACGCGTTTTATGCAATTGGTTGATGGAATGGATAACTCATCACCTGCATTAAATTTTGCTTTAGGAAACTTATTAGGCATGAATGAATTGGATGTTAATACAATTGAAGTATTGCCAGGAGCATCTTCTGCACTATATGGAGCAAATGCTTTTAATGGTATGTTATTTATGACCAGTAAAAACCCATTTAATCATCAAGGAATAAGTGTTTATGGTAAAACAGGAATTACTTCTTCTTCAAATGCTGGCGACAATAATTTTGTTGATGCAGGTATTAGAGTTGCCTATGCTTTTAGTGAAAAATTTGCAGCAAAGGCATCATTCTCTTTCTTAGAAGGGACTGATTGGCATGCCACAGACTATAATCAATATATAGATAACGGAGCAGGAAACCCTGATTCTATTGTTCCAGTAGCACCGGGTCAAACAGCTTTTGATCAAGCAAATATTTATGGTGATGAAGTAGCTATTGAACTTGATTATGACGCTCTTTCTGGTGCACCATCTGGCACTTTTGGAAAGTCAACTGTTTCAAGAACTGGTTATAAAGAAGAAGATTTAACCGATTATAATGCGCAAAGTATTAAGACAGATATTTCTTTACACTACCGACCAATGGGAAATGATTTAGAAATAATTTGGAATTCTAAATTCGGAAAAGGAAATACCATATATCAAGGTGCAAATAGGTATAATATTAAAAACTTTACAATGCAACAACATAAGCTGGAAATTAGAAACGACAACTTTTTTGTGAGAGCATATACAACTCAAGAAGATGCAGGAGACTCTTATGATATGCGTTTTACAGGTATCAATATGAATAGAGAAACGGCACCAGCTTGGTATGGAGTTTATGTTCCAACTTATTTAGGTGCGCTTACAGGTCAAATTCCTGGTGTACCTGCAGGTAATGTTGATGTCGCAAATGCTGTAGCACGCCAAAATGCAGATGCAATGGCAACTCCTCAACCAGGGTCGCCAGCATTTATTACATTATTTGACAAGATTACTCAAGATCCAGATTTAATTTCAGGATCTAAATTTGTTGATAAAACAAAATTATATCATGCAGAAGGTAACTATAATTTTAGCCATTTATTAGATTGGGCAGTAATACAAGTTGGTGGATCTTACAGACAATATTCATTAAACTCTAGCGGAACCATTTTTACAGATTATGATGGGCCAATTGATTATGATGAATATGGTGGGTATGTTCAATTACAAAAGAAATTTATGGACGATAGATTGAAATTTACAGGGTCTATTCGTTATGATAAAGCACAAAATTTCGATGGCAATGTATCTCCTAGAATTTCGTTTGCCTATAGTGCTGGTGAAGAAAGAAATCATAACCTAAGAGCCTCTTTCCAAACAGGTTTTAGAAACCCAACAACACAAGATCAATATATTGGATTGGCAACAGCAGGAGGAACATTAGTTGGTTCTGCTCCAGACAATTTAGATAGATACAATACAAGACCATTAGATGTTAGCCCAACTGGGCAATTTATCGTCAATAATCTTACATCAGGTTCAATAGGAGCAACCACAATATTATCGGGTAGAAATGCGTATGAGAATGCTTTCTCAGCAAGCGGAATTGCTGCAGGAACTTTTGAAAAAGCAAATTTTGATTTTGTACAACCAGAAAAAGTAACAGCTTTTGAAGCAGGTTATAGAGGCTTATTAGGAAAAGTAACTATGGATTTCAGTGCGTATTATAATATATATGAAGATTTTATTGGAAGCAAAAATGTAGCAGCACCATTTTATGGTAATGCAGATTTGTCTGATATTGTAGATTTAACTCCAATTGGAGGCGGACCAACTCCACTGGCATTGGTTGCATTAGGGAATGGCGATTTTGAAGGTTTTCAAGTGTATACAAACTCTGAAGTTGATATTTCATCTTATGGTGTAGGTTTGGGGTTAAACACCAAAGTTCTTGAAAATTATAATTTAGGTTTTAATTATACATGGTCTAAATTTGATTTTGACCAATCTGAAGATCCAGATTATGAAGCAGGCTTTAACACGCCAGAGCATAGTGTAAAATTGACTTTTGGAAATCCTAATGCATTTAAGAATTTCGGATTCAACGTTAACGTTAGATGGAGTGATGAGTATCTTTGGGAATCTACTTTTGTTGATGCAATGATTGACGCTAGAACGGTAATTGATGCGCAAGTTAGTTATACAATTCCAAAATATAAAACAGCGTTTAAAATTGGCGCAGCTAATCTTGGAGGCGAAGAGTATTTGAGTGCACCAGGTAGTGGTTTAGTTGGGTCTCAATATTTTGCTTCTATCACAATTAATCCATAATTAATTATACTATAATATAGTTAATTAACACACAAACTCCTCGTTTCAAAATGCTGAAAACGAGGAGTTTTTTTATCTAAAAAAATTCAATAAAAACCTTTATTAAATTAAACCAAATAAACTACCTTTGCACCTTGAAAATGAGGAGCAGTCTCCTTGGAGTTAAAAAGTTAACAATAAAGCGTTAAGACAATGGCTAAGAATATAGGTAAAGTAGCACAGATTATAGGTCCAGTTATCGATGTGGAATTTGCATCGGGTTCTGATCTTCCAAGAATTTATGATTCATTAGAAATCACTAAAAAAGACGGTTCTCTTTTAGTATTAGAAGTGCAATCTCATATTGGTGAAAGCACGGTTCGTACTATTTCAATGGATTCAACCGACGGTTTAAGTAGAGGTGTTGATGTTGTTGCTACAGGAGCCGCAATTCAAGTGCCTGTTGGTAAAGATATTTACGGACGTTTATTTAATGTAATTGGTGATGCTATTGATGGTTTAGGAAATTTACCTAAATCTGGAAAAGATGGACTTCCAATTCACCGTCAAGCACCTAAATTTGAAGATTTATCGACTGCTACAGAAGTTTTATTTACAGGTATTAAAGTAATCGATTTAATTGAGCCATATGCAAAAGGTGGTAAAATTGGATTATTTGGTGGAGCCGGAGTTGGTAAAACGGTATTGCTGATGGAGTTGATTAACAACATTGCAAAAGGGCATGGTGGTTTATCTGTGTTTGCAGGTGTAGGAGAAAGAACTCGTGAAGGAAATGACTTGTTAAGAGAGATGTTAGAGTCTGGTATTATAAAATACGGAGATGACTTTATGGAATCTATGGAAAATGGCGGATGGGATTTATCTAAAGTTGATAAAAAAGGAATGAGAGAATCAAAAGCAACCTTTGTTTTTGGTCAAATGAATGAGCCTCCTGGAGCACGTGCTCGTGTTGCATTATCTGGTTTAACTATTGCTGAATATTTCCGTGATGGAGCTGGAGATGGACAAGGAAAAGATGTATTGTTCTTTGTTGATAATATCTTTAGATTTACACAAGCAGGTTCTGAAGTGTCAGCACTTTTAGGACGTATGCCATCAGCGGTAGGTTACCAACCAACATTGGCAACTGAAATGGGAGCAATGCAAGAGCGTATTACTTCAACAAAAAATGGCTCTATTACATCTGTACAAGCGGTTTACGTACCTGCGGATGATTTAACAGATCCAGCACCAGCAACAACGTTTGCGCATTTAGATGCAACTACGGTATTGTCTCGTAAAATTTCTGAGTTAGGTATTTATCCTGCGGTTGATCCGTTAGATTCTACTTCAAGAATTTTAACTGCTGATATTTTAGGTGATGAGCATTACAATACTGCACAAGCGGTAAAAGAGTTGTTACAACGTTATAAAGAATTACAAGATATTATTGCCATTTTAGGAATGGAAGAATTATCTGAAGAAGATAAATTAATCGTTCATAGAGCAAGACGTGTACAACGTTTCTTATCTCAACCTTTCCATGTTGCTGAGCAATTTACTGGAATACCAGGAGTGTTGGTAGATATTAAAGACACTATTAAAGGATTTAATATGATTATGGATGGCGAATTAGATAAATATCCTGAAGCAGCATTTAACTTACGTGGATCAATTCAAGATGCAATTGACGCAGGAGAAAAAATGTTAGCGGAAGCTTAATCAATTAAAGACAAAAGGAATGCTATTAGAAATTATAACACCAGAGGCTATTTTATTTTCTGCTGAAGTTGATTCGGTTTCAGTACCAGGTGTAAATGGATGTTTTCATATGTTGAATAATCACGCACCAATTGTTTCAATACTAAAAAAAGGAAGTATAAATATTCATACGCATACTCAAGAACATTTTGAATTGGATGATTTGCATGGGAAATTAATTGCTCATATTGATGATAATAAAATTGTAACACTTCAAATAAATTCTGGAACAGTTGAAATGATAGATAATAAGGTAATTATATTAGCAGATTAATTCCATAACTTTAAAAGCACAACACAAAAAACCCGAAGCATTTGCTTCGGGTTTTTTGTGTTTAAAAACATGAATGCATAAACTAAAACGAATAATTAACCCCTAAACCAAATACTTCTCTAACTTGGAATCCGCTATATGCATTATCATCATATATTGTTTGAAAGGTTAAGTTGGTAGATAATACGTCATTAATTTTCATTACCAAATTCATCGTGTAATCAATATCTATATTCCCTGGCTTATCAATGTAATTTGAATACAGTGAAATTAAGTTTTCCATAGAAACATTTTTCATCAAATCAAATTTATAATACGCACTAATATTTAATCCAAACTCATATAAAAGAGCATCTCCTGGTGAGATCCCAAAGATTTCAACATCATTACTAGAATCATATGTTACATTATTTGGGTCATCATCATTATAAGTATATATTTCACTTGTAATAAAGGTTAATTTAGAAGTTAATGGAGCAAAGTTGGCGTACAAGTTGTCTGATTTTTTCCATAAAAAACCTGGTCCAAAACTCAAATAAGCAGGTTTAAACAAACCAGATGTTGGAAAATTTTCATTGTCTGATCCAGGGTTCTGATCTAAATAATCACCTTGATAATCATAACCATTAGTAAATTGAGTTTTAAAGTTCAAGAAAAATGAAAAACTCCAATATTCTTTCTTCATTGCGCTACCTAAAATTGAATTTAATTCAAGGCGATCGTCTGTTTTTCTAGCACCATCGTCATCATTAATTGTTAAGCCGTAACTAGCTAATAATTTATTATCAAGAGTCCATTTACCTTTAGTGTAATTAAAGTCATAATTTATATTTAGGTTACCAGCAAAATTATTATCACCACCTGATTGCCAGTTAGAAAATGCAGATTGATTAATTAACAGTGATAAATTTCCGGAGGTTTTCCAGCCGTCTTGAACAGAATCTGTAACCGTTTCGTCTTGAGCAAAAGTTTGTGAGATTGTAAAAACCCCTAATAATAAAACAAGTGATAATTTTTTCATAGTGTATATTTTAAGTTTGCAAATATAATACTTTTAATAAAATTCGAAAGAGATTATTTTTTAGATTTAAATAATGGTACCGTTGAACACGCTTCGCCATACATTACAGTCTTTGCTATTGGAATAAGTCGAGAAATTAACTGCACATAAGCCGTTTCTGGTATTGGTTTATTTGAACACCCTTTTATGATAATAGGTTTTAATGTGTAATCCTCTAAAGGTAATTCATTTATAATTTCTTGATAAATTGCCGTTTCTAACTGGTTTAAATCACCAACAACAACTTTTTTAGTAAAAGGGGCTAATTCAGAAGCTAATAACAAATATGCCCAAGACGGAATAATTGCGTCTACCGAGCAAGTAAGCGCAACAAAAGAGTTTGTGTATTGTGACCAATCATGGTTTTTGACTTGTTCTCTAAAGTCTTTTTCTTTAAGGATAAGCTCTTCAAACAACCAGTCTTTTATATCAAAAACAACACGTTCACCTGTCGGATAATAATCTTCCAAGTCGATGGTAACTAATTTGCTTTGCGCAACTCTGTTTTTAATTTCTTCCAAATAATAGTTTTTACGTCATTACGAAGAGAGTAACGATGAAGTAATCTGTTTTTTGAGAATAAGATTGCTTCATTTCATTTACAATGACAAGTTTTATAAAAATCCTAATTCTAATTTCGCCTCTTCACTCATCATATCTTGCGTCCAAGTTGGATCAAAAGTAATTTCTACTTCTGCACCTCTTATTTCTTCCAATGTTTTCACTTTTTCTTCAACTTCAATTGGTAACGTTTCTGCAACAGGGCAATTTGGTGATGTTAATGTCATTAAAATCTTCACATCCATTTCTTCATTAACCATTACATCATAAATTAATCCTAATTCATAAATATCTACAGGAATTTCTGGGTCATAAATCGATTTTAAAACCTCCACAATTTTATCACCTATTTCTACATTCTCTTCGTGTGTCATTTTAAGTATATTTTAAGCAAAGTTATGCTAATTTAGATTGATACGCCAATGCGTATAATTTAATTTGTTTAATCATAGAAACCAACCCATTAGCTCGTGTTGGAGACAAATGCTCTTTCAATCCGATTTTATTAATAAACTCGGTATCAATGTCTAGTATTTCTTTCGGTTTTTGGTCGTTAAAAACTCGTAATAATAACGCCACTAAACCCTTAGTTAAAATAGCATCACTATCTGCAGTAAACACAACTTTTTCATTTTCAAAATCTGCTTGCAACCAAACTTTAGATTGACAGCCTTTTATAAGGTTTTCATCTAATTTGTTTTTAGCGTCAATTATTGGAAGGGATTTCCCTAAGTCTATAATATATTCATAGCGCTCCATCCAATCATCAAACATAGAAAACTCATCGATAATTTCTTCTTGTATTTCTTTGATAGTCATTTTTTAAACTTATTTTTGCAAATGTAAATACATCAGCCCAATTAATAGCGATTATAGGCTATTAAATGTTTTTTTGATGTAAAAATATTAGAGAATATGAGTAAATTATTGGCTGTTGGTACGGTTGCTTTTGATGCTATTGAAACACCTTTCGGAAAAACGGATAAAATTTTAGGAGGTTCTGGAACCTTTGTTGGTTTGGCGGCATCTCAATTTGGAGTTGAAACTGGAGTTGTATCTGTAGTCGGCGGAGATTTTCCTCAGTCGTATTTAGATATGATGAATTCTAAAGGAATTGACACTTCAGGAATTGAAATTATTAAAGAAGGTAAAACATTCTTTTGGAGTGGTAAGTATCATAACGACATGAACTCTAGAGACACCTTAATTACGGAGTTAAATGTATTAGAGCATTTTCAACCAGTAGTTCCAGAGAATTTTAAAGATGCAGCAATTGTAATGTTAGGAAACTTACATCCATCAACACAACTATCTGTTTTAGATCAAATGACTTCAACACCAAAACTGGTTGTTTTAGACACCATGAATTTTTGGATGGATATTGCTTTAGATGATTTGCACACGGTTTTAAAACGAGTGGATGTTATTACAATTAATGATGAAGAAGCGCGCCAATTAAGTGGAGAATATTCATTGGTAAATGCAGCAAAGAAAATTCATGAAATGGGGCCTAAATATGTGGTGATTAAGAAAGGAGAACATGGCGCTTTATTATTTAATGAAGGAAAGATGTTTTATGCTCCCGCATTACCATTGGCTGAAGTTTTTGACCCAACAGGCGCAGGAGATACTTTTGCAGGAGGTTTTTGTGGATATTTAGCCAAAACAGAAAACATATCGTTTCAAAATATGAAAAACGCCGTTATCTACGGATCAAACTTAGCCTCGTTTTGTGTAGAAAAATTTGGTACAGAACGAATGCAAGAGCTTACAACCGATGAGGTCAAAAATCGATTACAGGCATTTAAAGAATTAACACAATTTGAAATAGAAATAAATTAAAAAATTCCGCCCTTGTGCGGATTTTTTTATACATAAAATATAAATAACCCAACCCGAAATGAGTGACGCTATTAAACATGAATGTGGAATTGCACTTTTAAGGCTGTTAAAGCCTCTAGATTTCTACAAGAAAAAATACGGGACTTCTTTTTACGGAATTAACAAAATGTATTTGTTGATGGAAAAACAGCACAATCGTGGTCAAGATGGTGCTGGTTTTGCAAGTGTAAAATTTGACATGGAACCTGGGAAAAGATATATTAGTAGAGTTCGTTCAAATAAAGCACAACCGATACAAGATATTTTTGCTCAAATCAATGATAGGCTAAACAGTGTTTTATTAGAAAATCCAGAGAAAAAAGACGATACCCAATGGCAAAAAGAAAATATGCCATACTTAGGCGAATTGTTTTTAGGTCATGTACGTTATGGAACTTTTGGTAAGAATAGCATAGAAAGCGTACATCCTTTTTTACGTCAGAATAACTGGAAACATAAAAACTTAATTGTTGCAGGTAATTTTAATTTGACAAACTCCAATCAAATTATGCAAGAATTGATTGAATTGGGTCAGCATCCAAAAGAAAATACCGATACCGTTACAGTAATGGAAAAAATCGGTCACTTTTTAGATGATGAAGTTGAAAGTTTATACCAAGAATATAAAAGTAAAGGCGTAAATAAAAAGGAAGCTACCGATTTAATTGCAGCAAATTTAGAAGTAGAAAAAGTATTGAAGCGGGCTTCAAAAAGTTGGGATGGCGGTTATGCAATGGCAGGCTTAATAGGTCATGGCGATGCTTTTGTGTTAAGAGACCCTGCAGGAATAAGACCAGTTTTTTATTATAAAGATGATGAGGTTGTGGTTGTTGCTTCAGAGCGCCCTGTTATTCAAACAGTTTTTAATGTAAAAATTGATGCTATTAAAGAATTAGATAGAGGGCACGCATTAATTGTTAAGAAAAATGGTGAAACGAGCGTAAAGCCAGTTTTAGATCAAATGCCGAAAAAGTCATGCTCCTTTGAACGGATCTATTTCTCGAGAGGAAGTGATGCTGATATCTATCAAGAGCGAAAAAAATTAGGAAAAAATGTATTTCCTCAAATTCTGAAATCTATTGAAAATGATATTGAAAATTCTGTGTTTTCATTCATCCCGAATACTGCTGAAACTTCCTTTTATGGAATGTTTGAAGCCGCTGAAGATTTTTTGAATCAGCAAAAAACCGCAAAATTATTAGAAGGAAATCATAATTTATCTGCAAAAGAAGTTACTGATATTTTATCTGTAAGAGCACGAATGGAAAAAATTGCCATAAAAGATGTAAAACTACGTACCTTTATTGCAGATGATAATTCGCGTGATGATTTGGTTGCCCATGTGTACGATGTAACTTATGGTGTGGTTAAACCAACAGATAATTTGGTGATAATTGACGATAGTATAGTAAGAGGCACCACTTTAAAAATGAGTATTATCAAGATTTTAAATCGATTAAATCCAAAAAAAATAGTGATTGTTTCATCTGCTCCACAAATCCGTTATCCAGATTGTTATGGAATAGATATGGCAAAAATAGGAGATTTTATTGCTTTTAAAGCAACGATTGAATTGTTGAAAGAAACGAATCAAACAGCAATAATTGATGCCGTTTATACTAAAAGCGTACAGCAAAAAGGATTGAAAGATACTGAAGTTCAAAATTTTGTGAAAGAAATTTATGCACCATTTACAGATCAACAAATTTCAAATAAAATTGCTCAAATACTTGTAACTAAAGAAGATAATTGTGAACTTGAGGTGATTTATCAAACCGTTGATAATTTACATAAAGCGTGTCCAGGTCATTTAGGAGATTGGTATTTTACTGGTGATTATCCAACTCCTGGAGGAAATAGAGTGGTAAATGCTGCGTTTATTAATTATTACGAAGGGTCAACTGAAAGAGCGTATTAAGCGTAAATTTTAATTTATCATTTCGAACGAATATGAGAAACTTTATGCAAAAGAAGTTTCTCAAACAAAACTTCGTTTTTCATTTCGAAACGACATACAAAAACAAAAACCTCGAAGCAATGCTTCGAGGTTTTTTATATACTCTTTTCATCTGTATCAATTGTTTTATAAAATAAGCATCTATCTTATAAAATTGTAACTTAGCGAAAAACCAATATTCAATGTCATTATTAATTCTTTATGCAGTAACTTCTATAGTCTTTTCCTTTTTGTGCTCCATATTTGAGGCTGTGCTACTTAGTATTTCGCCAACATTTGTTTCTATTAAAGAGAAAGAAAAAAAAGCGTTTGCAAAAAACCTTAAAGTACTAAAGAGCAATGTTAATAGGCCTTTAATCGCTATTTTAACAATCAATACGATTGCACATACGGTTGGTGCTATTATGGTAGGTGTACAGGCTGAAAAAACGTTTGGATCTGGTAATAATGCTGTCGGAATAGTATCTGCCATCATGACGTTGTTAATTTTAGTTTTATCAGAAATCATCCCAAAATCTATTGGAGCTACTTACTGGAAAGAACTCGCTAACTTTTCCACCAAAGGAATTATGATACTTATGTTTCCATTAAAAATTACTGGCATTTTGTGGCTATTAGAATTAGTAACAAAAATGGTAGGTAAAAACACTCATGAAGTAAATGTTAGTAGAGAAGATTTTTCTGCAATGGCAGATATTGCTAAAGAAGAAGGTGTGTTTCAAGAATCAGAAAGTAAGGTGATTAAAAATCTTATCGATTTTAAGAAAATTTTAGTGAAGGATATTATGACCCCAAGAACCGTTTTACATGCGGCAAATGAAACTATGACAATTCAAGGTTTTTATGATAAAAACCCATTGCTGAAATTTTCTAGAATCCCTATATTTAACGGTTCAATAGAAGCTATTACTGGTTATTTTTTGAAAGACCAACTGTTAGATGCTATTATAAAAGGAAATGGAAACGAAACGTTGAAAACAATTCAAAGAACAATTATTGTAACCGAAAGAAATGCTCAAATTAAACTATTGTTTGAAAATTTAATTAAAAAGCACGAGCACATCGCATTAGTGGTTGATGAATTTGGATCAATTAGCGGTATTGTTACACAAGAAGACATTATCGAAACGCTTTTAGGTTTAGAAATTGTTGATGAAAGTGATAGCCATGAAGATTTGCGAATTCTAGCAAGAAAATTGTGGGAAACTAGAGCGAAAAGACATGGGATAATTGATGACTAACTAAAATTAAACGCGTTCTCCATTTTCATCATATTCTTGGTATAAATAATCATTATAAGGAAAACGTTGCATGTGAATTTTTTTTACATCTTCAAAAACCTTTTCTTTAAACTCCTCTAAATTCTCATTATTTAGTGCAGAAATAAATAGACAATTATCCCCTGAATTCATCCATGTTTTTTTCCAATCTTCTAAAGTATAATGCTCTTTAGACCTTTCTGTAACTAAATCATCTTCATCTATTGTTTCGTGAGAATATGCATCAATTTTATTAAACACCAAAATTGTTGGTTTGTCTATACTTTCAATTTCATCTAAAATTTTATTGACCGATTCTATATGGTCTTCAAAATTAGGGTGTGAAATATCTACAATGTGCAATAACAAATCTGCTTCTCTAACTTCATCTAAGGTAGATTTAAATGACTCCACCAATTGTGTTGGTAGTTTTCTGATAAATCCAACAGTGTCTGTTAATAAAAAAGGAATGTTTTTTATTACTACTTTTCGAACGGTTGTATCTAAGGTTGCAAACAATTTATTTTCTGCAAACACATCGCTTTTACTAACTACATTCATCAAAGTTGACTTCCCAACATTAGTATAGCCAACCAAAGCAACGCGAACCATGTTGCCTCTATTTTTTCGTTGGATTGCCATTTGTTTGTCAATAACCGCTAATTTCTTTTTTAGTAACGAAATTTTATCCCTTACAATACGTCTGTCTGTTTCAATTTCTGTTTCCCCAGGCCCACGCATACCAATACCTCCTTTTTGACGACTTAAGTGTGTCCATAAACGCGTTAATCTAGGCAATAAATATTGACATTGGGCTAATTCTACCTGAGTTCTCGCATAAGAGGTTTGAGCCCGTTGCGCAAAAATATCGAGGATTAAATTTGTTCTATCTAAAATTTTACATTCCAAAACTTTTTCAATGTTCCGTAATTGCGCTGGCGACAATTCATCATCAAAAATAGCGGTACCTATATTATGTTGTGCAACATACATGGCAACCTCTTCTAATCTTCCTGTACCAATAAATGTTTTTGGATGTGGTTTCTCTAACTTTTGAGTAAATCGTTTTACAGTAGTTCCACCAGCAGTTAGCGTTAAGAATTCCAACTCGTCTAAATACTCCGTCGTTTTTTCTTCGTCTTGATGCTGCGAAATTACTGCAATTAACACTGCTTTTTCGGAGATGGCTTTTTTCTGGTCTATCATACGGCAAAGATACGTAAAAGAGTGTAGTTTTAAAGGAGATATATTGTAATTTCGAAGTTCAAACACATTCTATGTTTTCATATTTCAAATCAAAAGTAAAAAATAAAAACGCTTTTACAATTGCATTCTACAACCTTGAAAATCTATTTGACACCATTGATGACCCCAAAACATTTGATGATGATTTTACTTCCGATGGTAAATTGAAATGGAATAAAAAGCGCTATTATAAAAAGATACATAAATTAAGTCTTGTTATTAAGCAATTAGGAAAAGAGAGGTCTCTTGTTCCTCCGGTGATAATTGGTGTTGCCGAAATTGAAAACAAAACAGTTCTCGAAGATTTAGTTCGTTCTAAAAATTTAGAAAAATTTAATTATAATTATGTTCATTATGATTCTTCAGACGATAGAGGAATCGACGTTGCATTGCTATATAATAAACAACTATTTGAGTTACTACACTCTGAAAAATTCTCTTTGTATATAGAAAATGAAGACGGCAAACAAGACTTTACTCGTGATGTTTTATTAGTAAAAGGGAATTTTAATGGTGAATTAATGCATATTCTAATTAATCATTGGCCTTCGAGAAGAAGCGGAACAGAGGAATCGGAGTATAAGCGTGTGAAAGCATCAGAATTGAATAGAGAAATTATTGATAAGATACGTCTTCAAGATGAAAACGCAAAGATTGTGATTATGGGTGATTTTAATGACAACCCAACAAATAAAAGTATTCAAAATTTAGTAAAAGATGATTTTTACAATCCAATGCAACAACTACTTACAAAAGGAAAAGGAACATTAAAACACAAAGACGATTGGCATTTATTTGATCAGATTATTTTTTCTAAAAATTTTCTACAAGCAAATGAAAACAGCCATTCTTTTAAATATGCAGAGGTTTTTGACCGTGATTTTTTAAAGGTCTTTAGAGGTAAAAATAAAGGAAAGCCATTTAGAACCTATATATGGAAATGGTACCAAGGAGGCTTTAGTGATCACTTTCCTGTATATGTGTATTTGAAGAAGAATTGAGGTTTATTATTTTGTTAATAACGATGTAAAAACAAAAAAGCCGTTCATTTTAAAATGAACGGCTTTAATTATTAAAAATTATTCTTAGTTTCCTGTAATTTCAATGTTATCTATATGGTATCTTGTTGTTGAGTTAGGATCTATGCCTTTATATAAAAAGCCAACATGAACATTACCGTCTAAACAAGAAATGTTTATTGACCCAGCAGATTGGAAACTACCAAAACCTCCACTTGGTCCTGAAGGGATATTTGCGTCAAGCAGTTGCCAAGTCGCCGTTTCTGGATCGCCAGTAAAATCTGTTGAAATAAATACCGTTAAATTGACTCCATTATCATAACTAGCCTGTACATCAAAAGTTAACTCTTCTCCTGTTGTAGTGTCTAAATTAATAGAAGGTGTAATTAACCAAGATTCTCCATCAGTATCTCCAGACCTAAACGCAGAAATCCTTGAATAAGTATTACCTCCAAAACCACTAATAAACCAATCGGTAGTTCCGCTAACAACTTCTTCTACCCAACCTTCAGTAGCGTAATCAGAAAATCCTTCAAAATTTTCTGAATATATAACTGAACCTCCACCTGAAGTACCTGTGCATTCTAATACGATAGGGTCGCATCTTTCTACATTCAAAAAGTCTAAGTCTATTGGGCTGTTAAGAATATATACTAAAAAGTCTGCGCGAAAATCTTTTGCTAAAACGACATTCATAGTTCCAACTTCCTCTGGTAGTGTGTATGAAGAAAAATCAGCGAAAGTACTTGTTTGTAATGTTATTTTATATTCATCCGTACAGCTAATTAAGCTTCTAAATCCATCAAAACTATCACTCGGTTCTCCTGAAAAAGTTTTGCCTAGCTCATCTTTTAAAAACTGCATATCATTCAATTGAATAAATGTGTTTATATGCTCTTCAGTAATATCCGCAACAGCAACAGGTGATGGAACAATAGTTGCTATTTCTAATGAGCGCAAAACAGCTTCTAAATAAGTAAATAAAGAGATTTCATCTAAACTAAATCCTCCTTCATCCATACCAATAGTATATCTTCCAATGGTCTCATCTGCACTTGATGAACCATCTGCAGTTAATCCAAAAGGAACATTATCATCTCCATCTTCATAAGAAACACTTAGACCTGCCATTTTAATATACACCTTTCTTCCAATTTCAAAAGACTCAAACAAAGAAGGTTTGTCTATCAAAATTTCTATACCATTGGTTGGGTTTTCTGGAGCGTCTTGAATTACAATTGATTTAAAAAAGTTTCCTGCAAGATCGCTTGAAACAACATAACCTGATATTACCAAGTCTGAATCGCCATCAAAAGTCATTTTAGATTCTTGGTTAGCTTCAAAGTTTTGTTTTAAAGCGCTTTTTATTGCTTGAATATCTGAGTTTACAGTTATGTCTGGTTCTTCTCCACCAATCGATGGCACATCATATTCGTCGTTTTTAACACACGAAACTATAGTTAACATTAGCACCGCAATGGTTAGGTATTTATAAATTTTAATTATTTTCATTTTTATCTTATTTAATGTTTTATATCTTTTTTTAATTTTAGAATCTGAAATATACATTCAAATAATAGGATGCTCCATAGCCATACCAATATTTTGGTCCAAACACTGGTTTGTCTCGAGCTTTATCATCTTTTAAAACTCTATAATTTGCATTTCTGGATTGCTCAAAACCGCCTGTTTTATACTCCGTGTCTAAAACATTACTAATTGTTGCAAAGAAACCAATATAGTAATCGTCTATTCTCCAAGATTTACCTCCCACAACATTTAATAAGAAATAGTTATCAAATTCTTCTTGTGCTAATAATTCTTTTGCTATTACTGGATCATAATCATTAAATGGTAGCCCATCGGTTGGGTCTGTACTAAAATTACTCGTTCTTGCTATTGGACTTATGTCTAAATACCCATTAGAGAAAAAGTTTCCTGTCGCACTAAACCACCAATAATCTGGATCGCGATATTCAAAACCAATAGAGGCTGCTCGTTGAGGTCCGCCAGCAACATGATAATTCTTTAAATATGATTTTCCGAAATCCAACGCTTCATCAAAATCATCAGATGTTAAATATAAATTTGGGTTGTTGTCATAAATATATTCGCCTAAAGCAAGTGCTCCTTTTAATTTTATTCTTGGAGTTGCTTGATAGCTCATCCCTAATTCTAAACCAATATTTCTTTTGTCAATACCTGTTAAAACTTCTTGTACGAAAGCATTTGTTTCAACAGGGCCATCTTGTGCAAGAATTGCTAAACCATCAGCATAATAAAAAGAAATTTCCGTTGCATCAGTAAATTTTGTGTAATACCCAGTAACACGTGCTTGTATTTTTGGTGTTCTAAGGATATAGCTTATATCTGCTGTTGTAATTTTTTCGCTAGCCAAACCAATTACAACATCGTTATTTTCTCTTGAATTAGAAAATGAATTTCTAATTGTTGGCGCATTTGTAATATACCCTGCGTTGAAATCGATTAAATGGCGACCTGTTATTTTATAGGTTGCTCCTCCTTTAGCGCTAAAATCTGTGAAGTTTAATTTTTCACTTTTACCAAATGACCGGTCTCCAGGAAAACGCCCGTTTTCATACAACCCGTTTCTTTGATAACTTGTAGAGGATAATTTACCCGCTACGTAAAAATCAACTTTATCGTATTTGAATTGCGCTTGTGCAAAAGCATCAAAAATACTTGCATCTATTTCAAAGTTATATCTAAATTTATCTCCTTCTTTTGCAATTCTATTTGGGTTCTGCAAATCGTTTTGCGCTTCATTTATTGATTCAGAAAAAGAATCAACATTTAAAAAACCCGTTCCGCCTAGTAAATCTTTTATCACTGCAAAGTTTTCAGATTTTAAATTTCTATAAGAAAGCGATCCATTTATATCTATATTATCATTCAATTCTGTTCTAAAAATAGTATTGAAGGTTATTTGAGTATCGTCATTTCTATCGTCATACAACGCATAAATTGAATTACCATTAGATAGGTTTGCTTGGTATAAAGAGTTCCAATCTATCTGCCCGTCATTTTCGAATTCTTGTTGTGCTAAATATGCCCCTGTATAATCAGGGTTATCTATATCACGTAAAAAATAACTTGGTAATTTTTGATAATACGTTGGGTCTGGATTAGAGCCGCCGCCAATAATAAAATCATTCCCTGAAGAATCTGTAACTAAGTTTGTTCCTCCTTGATCTAAACGGCTATTTGCAATTTTTCCTGTTTGAAAAGCAATATTGGTATTCAGCGTTGTTTTTTCATTAATATCCCAATAATGATTTAACATAAAGATCGGCTCTTCAATATGTCGTTCTCTGGAGTTTCTTTTATGACTTCCTTGTTTTCCCCAATAAGAATTGTAACGAGTATTCTTTAAATCAAAAACTTCTTGTGTGTTCGGCGATGATTTCCCTCTTCTGTTTGGTGTGTAAAAAGCGGTAAAATTTAAACTATGATCGTCGTTAATTAGTTTTTCTACAGACACAAAAAATGAATTGGAATCATATAAGGTGGCATCATTATACCCTTCTGTAGCAAATCTACGAGAGGCTAAAAACGAATATGCCCATCCTTTTTCATTTAAGCCAGACGAATAACTCGCCATGACTCTACCTGTATAACTTCTGTTAGAAGAAGCATAAGAAACACGACCTCCTTCTCTATATTCTGAAGCTCTCATAGTAATATTATTGGTTCCTGCAACTCCACCAAATGTATATTCAGAAGCTGCTAAACCATTAGATAATTCTTGGTTTCGCATTAAATCATTCAATCCACCCCAATTACTCCATTGCGGGCGACCGTTATAAATTTTATTCATTTCAACACCATTAATCAATAGTTTTCCATTTTCTGAATTGTAACCTCTTGCTCTAAAAAAGGTAGAGCTAAATTCATAAGCTGCTGTGCTTAAAAACACATCTCTAGATGCTTGTAGAAGTCCAGCGGTGTTATCTGCACCACCTGCATCATCACTTAATTCATCATCTGAAAGTGAAATTACACTTAAGTCGCTCTGTTCAATAACAGCATCAGACATTAAAATTGACCCTAAATCAACTGTTTCTCCTTCAACAACAGTAAATGGAAAACTCTGAGATTCATACCCATCAAATTCCAGTTGAACTAATTGTTGACCAACGGGTACATTTTGTAATATAAAATTTCCATTACTGTCTGTTAGTTGATTAATTGTAGTTCCTTGTATAGTTACTGACACGCCTTCAATAGGTTTGGTTGTAAAACTATCAGAAACATTTCCTTTAACACTACTCAAAGATTGGGAAAAGGAAACCACCGTAACCAACATTCCGCAAAGCAGTGAAATAATAATTTTCCTCATACGCTTTATACTCTTATATAATTATTAATAAATTTTTTTTTGGGGTTAACAAACATACACAATAATCTAATGTCTAGGATGTTATTTTAAGATTAATCTTCGTTTTTATAAAATTCTGCTCATATTTTTGTAGTATTGCTAAAAACTACACATCAAATATGAATAAATTTTTTTTCGCTTTTTTATCAGCGCTACTTATTGGAAACGCCTCATTTAGTCAAGACAAGCAATATAAAATTAGAACGATTGCTTTTTACAATCTCGAAAACTTATTTGATACCATCAACAACACTGCAAAGAATGATGAAGCAAGTCCGATGATGGAATTAAAATCTAATAAATCTAAAGTTTATTGGGATAAAATTGACAAGTTAGGCCGTGTTCTTGCTGATATCGGAAAAAATAAAACAAATAACAGCCCTGCAATTATTGGCGTTGTTGAAATTGAAAACGATACTGTTTTAAAAGATTTAGTAAACGGAAAAAATTTAAAAGACAAAAGATATAGTATTATTCATTACGATTCTCCAGACAAAAGAGGCATTGATGTTGGGTTATTATATCAACCTCGCTATTTTAAACCGGTGAATCATAAAAGTTATGAATTAAAAATTTATGCTCCAGATGGAGAGCGTATTTATACTCGAGATCAATTATTGGTTTCTGGCTATTTAGATGATGAAATGATTCATATTATAGTAAACCACTGGCCTTCTAAAAGAGGTGGTACTCGAAGCATTCCTTTTAGAGAAAAAGCAGCGGCATTGAATATAAAAATCATGAATGAAATTCGTGAAAAAGAACCCAACGCAAAAATTATTACTATGGGCGATTTTAACGACGATCCTATAGAATCTAGTATTAAGAAGGTTTTAAAAACCAAAAGTAAGAAAGAAGACGTTAAAGAAAACGACCTATACAATCCTTTTGAAGAAATGTATAGCAATGGTTTAAATACTGCCGGATATAGGGATAATATTAATTTATTCGATCAACTTATTGTAAGTTCTCAATTGGTAACAACAACAAAGCAATACGATACTTATAAGCTATACCAAGCAAATATTTACAATCCAAAATATTTAATTTCTAAAAAAGGGCGTTATAAAGGGTATCCTTTTAGAAGTTTTGCTTCAGGAAAATACACTGGTGGTTATAGTGACCATTATCCCGCTTATATTTATTTGATTAAGGAGAAGAAATAGACTTTTAAATTTTTTTCTTATATTTATTGAATAATTTACACCGATGAAAAAGTTATTTTCATCAACGAAACTATTAATATCGAATTGTTATGAACCGATTATTAATAACCCCAATAAGTCTATTTATTGTTTTCTCTTGTTGTGCACAACAGGCAAAAAAGGAATATAAAATCAATACCATTGCATTTTATAATCTCGAAAACTTGTTTGACACCATCAATGACCCAAACACTAAAGACGAATATTCGCCTATACTTAAAATGAAGGCCAATAAATCTGAAGTTTATTGGGAAAAAATCAACAATATGGCGCAGGTAATTTCAGAGATTGGTAAAAAAACTACAAAAAGCGCACCTGCAATTATCGGTTTGGCAGAAATTGAAAATAGCGCTGTTTTGGATGACTTGATTCATACTCCTTTTTTAAAAAATAGTCAATATGATTATGTGCAAGTAGATTCTCCTGATTGGCGTGGAATTGATGTTGCCTTACTATATCGAAAAGACATTTTTAGCCCAATTGAGTTTAAAACATTTCAGCTCTTTGCATTTAATGAAGATGGTTATCGTATAAAAACCAGAGATCAATTGCTGGTTACAGGTTATTTGGATAATGAACTTATACATATTATAATAAATCATTGGCCTTCTCAACAAAGAGGAAAGCAAAAAACTAATTATTTAAGAATTAAATCTGCAGAATTAAATTTAAAAATAATCAAAGAAATTAGAGAGGCAGAGCCTACTGCTAAAATAATTACATTGGGCGATTTTAATGATAATCCCACAGAAAATAGTTTTAAAGAAGTTTTAAAAACGGCTGATTCAAAAGAAAATATAACTGAAAATGGTTTGTACAATCCGTTTGAAAAAATGCACAAAAAAGGATTGGGCAGTTTAGGGTTTAGAGATAAACTAAGCTTATTTGATCAAATCATCTTTTCTGATAATTGGTGTAACAAAAATTATAGCGACTATACATTTTACAAAGCAGGTATTTACAACCCAAGGTATTTAACTCAAAAGGAAGGAAGATACAAAGGATATCCGTTTAGAAGTTGGTCTAACACTACTTTTACTGGTGGATTTAGCGATCATTACCCAGTTTATGTTTTTATGATTAAAGAAAAATAACGTTACTCCTCTTTAATATCTTTCAATAACAATTGCAAAGAAGTCATTCCGTTCCAATGATTTTCATCAATTGTAAATGCCGCTTTAAAAGAATTACCGTTTGATGTTAATTCTTTTTTGTCTCCCAATCCAAAACCAATAGCGTTGTAGGTTTTTTTGTCAGTTCCTTCAATAATGTTTAATTTTAAGTGTGTTTTGTCTTCGCCCACACATTTTCCAAAACCGTTATCTCGTAATCCATTCGCAACAAAAACAGGGTGCATGTTTTGAGGTCCAAAAGGCGCAAACTGTTTTAAAATTCTATAAAATTTCGGAGTAACCTCACTCAAATTTATTTCTGAATTTACCGCTATCTGTGGAGTTTTCAATTCCTCAGGCATGGTTTGCTTTACAACTTCTTCAAACTTTGCTTTAAATTTCTCATAATTTTCAGACAACAACGTTAAACCCGCAGCATATTTATGTCCTCCAAACTGTTCTATAAATTCTGAACATTGTTCAATGGCGTTATACACATCATACCCTTTTACAGACCTTGCTGATGCCGCCAATTTATCACCGCTTTTTGTAAATACTAAGGTAGGTTTATAATGCGTTTCTATCAATCTAGAAGCCACAATACCAATAACACCTTTATGCCAAGTTTCGCTATAAACAACCGTTGAAAAGTTCTGTTGTTCATTAGCGGCTTCAATTTGTTTAAGCGCTTCATGGGTGGTTTTTTTATCGAGCTCTTTTCTGTCATTATTAAATTTTTCTATTCCAGATGCCAATTTTTGAGCAGCTTCAAAATTAGTTTCAGTTAAAATATTAACGGCATGCTGACCGTGTTTCATCCGTCCAGCAGCATTAATTCTTGGGGCAATTACAAAAACAACATCTGTAATTGTTAATTCTTTTTTATTTAATTGATGCGTCATTGCGTGTATTCCTACTCTTGGCGCTTTGTTAATTACTAACAATCCAAAATATGCCAATACACGATTTTCACCAGTCATCGGAACAATATCTGCTGCAATTGCCGTGGCTACCAAATCTAAATACGGCAACAAATCATCTAAGGTTTGGTTTTGATTAACCGCCAACGCTTGAATCAATTTAAAACCAACTCCACAACCACATAATTCATCGTACGGATACTTACAATCTTCACGTTTTGGATCTAAAACAGCGACTGCTTTTGGGATTTCTTTTCCAGGTCTATGATGATCACAAATTATAAAGTCTATTTCTTTTTTTGATGCGTATTCAACTTTATCAATGGCTTTTATACCACAATCTAAAGCAATAATTAATGAGAAATCGTTGTCGTGAGCAAAATCAATTCCTTGAAAAGAAATACCATATCCTTCGCCGTATCTATCTGGAATATAGGTTGAAACATTTGGATATAAAGACAATAAATAAGACGACATTAAAGAAACCGCCGTAGTTCCATCCACATCATAATCACCATAAACCAAAATATTTTCATTGTTTGCAATGGCTTTTTCAATCCGTGCAACCGCCAAGCCCATATCTTTCATTAAATACGGGTCGTGCAATTCTTTTAAATTTGGACGAAAAAATTGTTTTGCTTCATCATACGTTTCAATTCCTCGTTGCACTAATAATTTTGAAATCAAAAAATCTACTCCGAGTTCTTTCGAAAGTTTATCGACTATTAATTTATCTGGTTCTTCTTTAAATTTCCAACGCATTTTTAGCAATTTTTACTGTCATTCCTGCAGAAGCAGAAACCTTATTGTTTGTGTCTTAAATGTAAGTTCATGAGATTCCTGCTTCCGCAGGAATGATAAATTAATTACTGTTCAATATATTCCACATTTACAGTTACCTCTGTAAATTTACGAAACATTTCCATGACACCGCAATATCTATCAACCGATAAATCAACTGCTTTTTGAATTTTATCCTTTTTAAAATTAGATCCAAAAAAACGATACGTCACCACAACATCTTTAAAAATTTTGGGGTGTTCATCAGTTAATTCTGCGGTGGCAGTAATTTTAAAATCATTAACCTCAGCGCGCATTTTTCTTAGTAAGGACACAATATCTAATGCTCCACAACCTGCTAATGAAGAAAGCATTAACGCTTTTGGACGCATTCCTCTATGTTCCATTCCGTCAATTGCATTGTCAATCATAATTACACCATCGTCGTGTACCGATTCAAACAAATTATTATCCTGCCAAGTCATTTCTATTTTTGCCATATTTTCTATATATTAAGTTTCAAATTTAAGCATTTTATGTGTCGAAATTTTGTAATATTGTTTACATTTTTTTAACTTTTATACTTATGAAAACGATTCAAGGGCAATTTGTCGATATTTTACACAAACGTATTTATCCCGCTGAAGTACAAATTGAAAACGGTAAGATAGCGTCAATCATAGAAAAAGAGCATACTAAAAAAAACTATATTATTCCAGGTTTTGTAGATGCACACATTCATATAGAAAGTTCGATGCTCGTTCCTTCTGAATTTGCACGATTGGCTGTTTTACATGGTACTGTTGCAACCATTTCAGATCCTCATGAAATTGCAAACGTACTCGGAAAAGAGGGTGTTTATTATATGATTGAAAATGGAAAAAAAGTACCGTTAAAATTTCATTTTGGTGCGCCATCTTGTGTTCCTGCAACTTCTTTTGAAACAGCAGGAGCAATTATTGATTCAGACGGAATTAAAGAATTATTAGAGTCGCCCGACATCAATTATTTGGCAGAAATGATGAATTACCCGGGTGTTTTATTTGACGATGAAGAAGTGTTAAAAAAAATTGCCTGGGCAAAGCATTTTAACAAACCAGTAGATGGTCACGCTCCAGGGTTGCGAGGTGAAGATGCTAAAAAATATATTTCAGCAGGAATATCAACAGACCATGAGTGTTTTACTTTTGATGAAGCCAAAGAGAAATTATCGCTTGGAATGAAAATTTTAATCCGTGAAGGTTCTGCGGCAAAAAACTTTGAAGCCTTGATTGATTTATTACCTGAGCATTATAAAAATATGATGTTTTGCTCAGACGACAAGCATCCTGACGATTTGATTGTTGGGCACATCAACCAATTATGTGCACGTGCAATTGCCAAAGGAATGGATGTTTTTAAAGTGTTGCAAGTTGCATGTATCAACCCGGTAAAACATTACAATATGAATGTTGGATTGTTAAACGTTGGTGACGATGCTGATTTTATTGTTGTAGAGGATTTAATCAATTTTAATGTGAAGCAAACTTATATTCAAGGCGAACTTGTTGCAGAAAACGGACAATCATTTGTTGAGGCTGTTTCTTTCGAAGCGCCTAATAATTTTAAGGTGGATTTTAAATCGGTTGCTGATTTTAAAGTAGACGCAACTGGAGAAAAAATTAGAGTAATTGAAGCTTTAGAAGGTCAATTAATAACTAATGAAATTTACGCTTCGTCTTTAATTGAAAACGGAAATTTAGTTTCAGATATAGAAAATGACATTTTAAAAATGACCGTTGTAAATAGGTATCAAAATACAAAGCCGTCTATTGCTTTTATAAAAAATTTCGGATTGAAAAAAGGCGCAATCGCAAGTTCTGTAGCGCACGATTGCCATAATATTGTGGTAGTTGGAACTTCTGATAAAGAAATTTGTAACGCAGTAAATTTGATTATCAAAAATAAAGGCGGCGTTTGTGCAGTCAACGGAAATGAACAAAAAAACTTAGCACTCCCTGTAGCGGGAATCATGAGCGATAAAGATGGTTGGGAAACCGGAAAAGCCTACCAAGAAATTGATACAATGGCAAAAACATTAGGCTCAAACTTAAAAGCACCTTTTATGACGCTTTCTTTTATGGCTTTATTGGTAATTCCTGATTTAAAATTATCGGATAAGGGTTTGTTTAGTGGTTCTAAATTTGAGTTTGTTGATTTGCAGATGTAGTTTTATTTAAACATATCGCTGGTGCGCGATTGTATCGCGTTCACAAATGTTTTTAAAACCACACACGGTACAATCCGTGCGGGAGAGGGGTATTTATTTCTTCCCACCAACCACAATTACAATCTCTCCTTTTGGTGGTTTATTGGTATAATAGGCTAAAACTTCTGTTGCTGTTCCACGTATTGTTTCTTCAAATAACTTTGTCAATTCTCGCGAAACTGAAACTTGTCTGTCTCCGCCAAAATATTCTGAAAAATGACCTAAAGTCTTCACTAATTTATGAGGCGATTCGTAAAAAATCATCGTTCGTGTTTCTTCCGCCAATAAATTCAATCTGGTTTGTCTTCCTTTTTTTACAGGTAAAAACCCTTCAAAAACAAACTTATCATTTGGTAATCCACTATTTACCAATGCCGGCACAAATGCTGTTGCGCCAGGTAAACAATCAACTTCAATATCATTTTCAATGCAGGCGCGTGTTAATAAAAATCCTGGATCTGAAATAGCTGGCGTTCCAGCATCTGAAATTAACGCAACCGTGTCTCCACTTTTAATTCGTTCAACAATTCTGTTCACCATTTTATGCTCATTGTGCATGTGATGTGATTTCATTTGTGTCCCAATCTCAAAATGTTTTAATAATTTTCCTGAAGTTCGGGTGTCTTCCGCCAAAATTAAATCCACTTCTTTGAGCACTTTAATGGCTCTAAAAGTCATGTCGTCAAGATTTCCGATAGGTGTTGGAACTAAATATAATTTGCTCATACGTTTGAATAATTGAGGTGTAAAGTTACAAAGAAAAACTAATTCATCCGTCACCCTAAACTTGCTTTAGGGTCGTATGAGATTAAGATGAGATTCTGAAATAACCTCGATAATTATCTAGACAGAATAATACTTAAAATCACTTTTTATCACTAGTAAAATAAGAAACCAACAATAAAACCATCGAAATAGTAGGAAAAGGGTCAAACTCACTCACCATCAAATGAGCAAAAAATGCCAGTACAAAATTAAAAAAAAAACCAGCATAAGCAAGTTCCTTTAAACTATCATTTTTACTAAATAACACAATTAGTGATCCAATTATTTTAGCAATCGCCAACGGATAAATCAAATAAATTGGATAACCATATCGTTCAAAATAAATAACCAATTCACCATAATAAATAAAATACAAAACACCCGTTAACAGTAACAAACTGAAAAGTGAAATAGTCGAAATTTGATGGATTGTTTTTCGAGACAGCATAAATTCAATTAGATTTAAAACAAATATAGAAACTATCTTTTACAAGATTGGTTTAATTACTAAATTTGCAAACAATTTATTAGGATAATTATGTATAGAAGTCATACGAATGGAGCATTGCGATTAGACAATGTAAATGAAGAAGTTACGCTTTCTGGTTGGGTGCAAAAAGTACGCGACAAAGGGTTTATGATTTGGGTAGATTTACGTGATCGTTACGGAATTACACAATTAATTTTTGACGAAGAACGAACTGATAAAACAGTTATTGAAACTGCAAAGAGTTTAGGGCGTGAGTTTGTAATTCAAGTTAAGGGAACTGTAATTGAGCGACAGTCTAAAAACCCAAAAATGGAAACTGGTGATATTGAGATTTTGGTTTCTGAACTCACTATTTTAAACGCATCAAAAACACCTCCTTTTTCTATTGAAGATAATACTGACGGTGGTGAAGAATTGCGTATGCAATATCGCTATTTAGACATCCGAAGAAACCCTGTAAAAAATAACTTAATCTTTAGATCAAAAGTAACACAAGCAGTTCGTAACTATTTATCTTCTGATGGTTTTATAGAAATTGAAACGCCTTATTTAATTAAATCAACTCCAGAAGGAGCACGTGATTTTGTGGTGCCAAGCCGTATGAATGAAGGTCAATTTTATGCCTTGCCACAATCGCCTCAGACCTTTAAACAATTGTTGATGATTGGCGGAATGGATAAATATTTTCAGATTGTAAAATGTTTTAGAGACGAAGATTTACGTGCCGATAGACAACCAGAATTTACGCAGATTGACTGTGAAATGGCGTTTATTGAACAAGAAGATATTTTGAATGTTTTTGAAGGAATGACACGTCATTTATTAAAGGAAATTAACGGAGTTGAAGTGGGTGATTTTCCAAGAATGACCTACGACGATGCCATGAAAAAATATGGTAATGATAAGCCAGATATTCGTTTTGGGATGGAATTCGCAGAAATGAATGAAGTGACTCAGCACAAAGATTTTGGAGTATTTAATAATGCCGAATTGGTGGTTGGAATTGCAGTTCCTGGAGGAAACAAATACACTAGAAAAGAGATTGATAATATTATAAAATGGGTAAAACGACCACAAGTTGGAGCTTTAGGAATGATTTATTCTCGCTGTAATGATGATGGTACTTTTAAATCATCAGTAGATAAATTTTACGATCAAGGAGATTTAGCAAAATGGGCGGAAATTACCGGAGCAAAATCGGGTGATTTAGTTTGTATTTTATCTGGAGACACCAACAAGGTAAGAACGCAAATGAGTGCATTACGAATGGAATTGGCGGAGCGTTTAGGCTTAAGAGATCCAAAAGTATTTGCGCCATTATGGGTGATTGATTTTCCATTATTAGAACTAGATGAAGAAACAGGAAATTACCATGCTATGCATCATCCGTTTACTTCACCAAAACCAGGTCAATTAGAATTATTGGCTACAAACCCAGGTGATGTAAAAGCGAATGCATACGATTTGGTATTGAACGGAAATGAAATTGGAGGAGGTTCTATCAGAATTCATGATAAAAAAATTCAGGCAACCATGTTAAAACATTTAGGTTTTTCTGATGAAGAAGCAAAAGCACAATTTGGCTTTTTAATGGATGCTTTTGAATACGGTGCACCGCCACACGGTGGATTGGCATTTGGATTGGACAGATTGGTTGCTATTTTGGGCGGACAAGAAACTATACGTGATTTTATTGCGTTCCCAAAAAATAATTCAGGGCGCGATGTAATGATTGATGCTCCTGCACCTCTTGATAATGCTCAGTTAACAGAGTTGAGTTTGAAACTTAATTTAAAATCATAAAAAAATAAACCCTATTTTAATTTGTTTTTTCGAGTTATCTCTAAATAATCTTGGTTTTGACTCTGTCGATACTTAATTTTGAAAATAAAAATATATACTTATGATATCAAAAAGCATTGAGAGTTCATTAAATTCTCAACTCAAACTAGAAGCAAATGCCTCTATGCAATATTTAGCAATGGCATCTTGGGCAGAAGTAAATGGGTATAATGGAGTCGCTGGGTTCTTCTATAGCCAATCCGAAGAAGAAAAAACACACATGATTAAATTGATAAAATTTATTAATGAACGTGGAGGAACAGCTGTAATTCCAACATTAGAAAAACCTGAAAACGAATTTGAATCATTGCATGATCTTTTTACAACATTTTTAAATAGTGAAGTAAAAGTAACCAATAGTGTAAATCAAATAGTTTTCGAATGTTTAGAGTCAAAAGAATATACGGTACACAATTTTATGCAATGGTATGTTTCTGAACAGACAGAAGAAGAGGCACTTGCAAGAACAATATTAGATAAATTACGAATTATCGGTTTGGATAAAGCTGGCTTATATTTGTTCGACAGAGATATAGAAAACTTTAATGTTAAAAGTTCAGAAGTTTAGTATTCAAATGATATAAATCACTTACATTTGCTCTTATTTTTATTAAATCTAAATAAATGTAGTGGTAATAATAGAGGGTACTTTAGAAGCAATCGCACAAAACCCTGTTTTGATGACATGTGCATTTCAATGTGGGGATATTAAAAAAAAATGCTGTAAGAAATACAAGAAAAAAGGAAAGCAACAATGTAAAAAGTGTCCTAAAATTTTTGTTTAGTTATTAAATAATAATTTTTTAATTTAAATACACAAATTGGCATTGAATAATTTAGTCCTTTGATGAATTTCTAAATATATTTAAACTAATTACCTAGTTTTATTTCAATGAAATCAAAATCAAAGCACATCATCACAAAATTTTTAAAATGGAAATACAAACATATTTCTAATCAGCAATTTATAAATATTGCAGCAGCAATTGTTGGATTGCTTTCTGGTTTAGCCGCTGTTACTTTAAAAAACTTAACGCACCTCATTCAAAAATTACTAGAAGGTGAATTTATTAAAAACATTCATCAAGTTTTTTATTTCATTTTCCCTATAATTGGGTTACTTTTTGCCTTATGGGCTATTAAGTATATCATAAAAAAACCTGTTGAGCACGGAATTCCATCAACCTTATTTTCTATTTCAAAATTAAAAGGGTTGGTGCCAAGACATCAAATGTGGGCGTCTTTAATAACCGCTCCACTTACGGTCGGTTTTGGAGGTTCAGTTGGGCTTGAGGGACCAACCGTTGCAACTGGTGCCGCTTTAGGCTCTAACTTTGCAAGGATGTTTCATTTAAATCAAAACACAAGAACTTTATTAATCGGTGCTGCTGCTGCTGGCGCTATGGCATCAATATTTAAAGCGCCAATTGCAGCCATTGTTTTTGCAGTAGAAATTTTTAGTTTACAGTTAACATTAGCATCAATGATTCCGCTTTTGTTAGCATCAATTACAGCAGTTTTAACATCCCATTTCTTTTTTGGTGATGATGTTTTATTACACTTTAATGTACAAGATAAATTTGCATTGAGCGATGTGTTTTTTTATGTATTGTTAGGAGTGGTTACCGCATCTGTATCTATTTATTTTAGCAAAATATATTTCGCATTTAGAGTCTTTTTCAAAAGATTCGATAATCCTTATAAAAGATTATTAATTGGTGGCGTAGCACTCGGAATTATCGTTTATTTTATTCCTCCGCTTTTTGGTGAAGGGTTTGGAGTCATTAATAATGTATTGAAAGGAAATATTTCTGAAGTCATAACAAATAATGTTTTTCATACAGTTTCTGATGAAGTTTGGGTTATTGCAGCCTTGCTTATAGGGTTGGTTTTATTTAAAGTAATTGCTATGGCATTTACTTTTGGTGCTGGTGGTGTTGGAGGTGTTTTTGCACCAACACTCTTTACAGGAAGTATTTCTGGATATTTAGTTGCTATGCTTATTAATTCTAGTAATTTATTTAACCATCAATTATCATTAACAAATTTTGCAATGGTAGGTATGGCAGGCTTAATGGCTGGAGTTCTACACGCCCCTTTAACAGCAATTTTCTTAATTGCTGAAATTACAGGCGGTTATGAACTTTTTATTCCTTTAATGATTGTCGCTTCTATTTCATATATAATAACCAAAATATTTATTCCTCATAATATTTATGCTGCAGAATTGGCGAAAAAAGGACAGCTCATTACCCATGATAAAGACAAAAACGTATTGATGTTATTAGATGTTGACAAAGTGATTGAAACAAATTTTATTGTTCTTTCTCCGGAAATGAAACTGGGTGAAATCGTAACTAGTGCCGTTGCCAAGTCATCGAGAAATCATTTTCCTGTAGTAAATGAAGAACAAGAATTTTTAGGAATATTAACTTTAAATGATATTAGGAGTATTATGTTTAATAAAGAAATGTACGAAACCGTTAATGTACGGAGTTTAATGCATAGTGCTTTAGATATTATTCATTATGAAAAAGACTCCGCTGAAGAAATTTTAAATAAATTTAAAAGAACGGGCGCTTGGAATTTAGTAGTTATAAAAAACGGAAAGTACTTTGGCTTTATCTCAAAATCTAGAATGCTTACTGCATATCGAAGAAAACTTATTGAAGGTGTTCACTAAATTTTGAACTTTAATTTTACCCTATGAAATACATTATTCTTTTTTTAACACTTTGCTCTTTTGGAAGTATTCTTACTGGGTTTTTAATTGAGAGTGAATTCTCTGAAAAATTTATTGGGTTTGGTGTCTTAGGTGTTTTCTTTATTGTAATTCCGCTTTTTTCTTATCATCACTGGAAAGGAAAAGACGTAAAAGACTATATGCTCACTAAAGAGAATTTAGATAAAATGAGAGAGAATCAAAAATAAATTACTTTGTCTTTTCTGCGAAAGCAGAAATCTTATAAATTTATATTCTTATAAAAAAATTCCTGCTTTCACAAGAAAGACAGCAGAAATCAATTCAAATTACGCTTTTCAACAAAAAAGCGAGTCAATAATTTACCACATTCTTCTTCTAAAATTCCGCCTATTACTTTAGTTTTTGGATGTAATGTCGTGTTTATCTTTTTAAATCCTCGTTCCTCATCAAAAGCACCAAATACAATTTTACCAATTTGAGACCAGTAAGATGCTCCTGCGCACATTTGGCAGGGTTCTAACGTAACATATAATGTGCATTCTTTCAAATATTTTCCACCTAAAAAATCAGCCGCCGCAGTAAAGGCCTGCATTTCTGCATGTGCGGTAACATCGTTTAATGTTTCTGTTAAATTATGTGCTCTGGCAATAATTTGATCTTTGCAAACGATAACAACACCAACGGGAACTTCTCCTTTTTCAAAAGCGTTTTCTGCCTCTTGAAGAGCGCGTTTCATAAAGTAAGTATCGTTAAATGGCTCTATCATAAAAGCAAAAATAAATAAAGGCGAATATAAAATTCGCCTTTATTAAAAATTTATAGAAAAATATTATTCAATAATGATTTTCTGACTGGTATTTATATAATCTCCTTTTATTCTTAAAATATATAACCCGCTTTGAAGCCCGCTTGTGCTTAATTCAATTTCACCTGAAAGTGTTACTGATTTAGATAGTACTTTTCTTCCATTAATATCAAATAAATCAATTACCACATCTCCCAAAGTTTTAAGCGTTTTAATAGTAAGTTTTGCGCTAGTTGGATTTGGGTATACTCTATAGTCTATTAAATCAAAATCGGCTGAACTAAGCGCTGTACAATTAGCCAATGAAGCATCACCTGGATCTGGCATATCAAAATCTTCAACTTGATCTGTCATAGAAGTATCAAATCCCTGTGAAGCATTAACGCCAAAACCTCTTGCTGCAAAAGTTTCCCAAATTATACATTGGTCTTCACCGCCTGTTAAGGCAACATCTGCTGCTAAAATAGCATCTCTTCCGTCTATCATTCCTGGGTTACACGGCTGTAATTTCAAACCATCCATCACAATTTGCATCACTTTATTGTTACCACCAGTACCCGTGTGTAAATTCGGGTCAAAACCATATTTATCTACGTATGCCCATGTTAAATCCCAAAGTACCGTAGCCCAAACAAAGCCAATATTATGCGTAAATTCATTCCATCTAACATCCTCTCCGTTTATAGTTCCTATAACTCTATTGTCATTAGTTGCGCCATATGTAAAGTTATTTACTCCAAAATTTGTTGTGTATTGTGCAGGTCTAAACCCAATACCATCTGTTGGTTGCTCCAGATCAAAAGTTCCAATACCCCGTAGTTTTGTATTAACATCATTAACGTTCATAGTAAGCATTAAAGCAAACCAATCAGACCAGCCTTCTCCCATTTGCTCATCATTATTTAAACAATTAACATCCGTTGCTCCTCCTGTTAATCTGTTAGAAATTCCATGGCCATATTCGTGTATAATTACACCGTTATCATAATTTCCATCAATTCTAGGTGGTAATGTTAATGAGGCGTTAATTGTTTCAGCGTTATTAAGTGCTGCGATTATAGCATCACCATCAACTCTACTTATCATGATACCTGGTATGGTCACACCTGCTCCATTCGCTCCTTCTCCCATTGCTATTACAGGTCTGTCATCAGTAATTACTATTGCAGCAATTGCACCAGCATTTTGAACTGCAAGTAATTTATCTCCAAACTCACAGGTTCCACGATTTATTACAGCTATTTTTCCGGTTAAACCTGAACCGTTAGTATTAGTATCACATGCATCATAAGGATCACTTGATTCTCCTGCATCATCATCTGTACTCAGAACTAAGTCGGCTGTAAGTGGTGTGTCAGAAAGTTCACCACCGAATCCAGCAGGAATACCAGCATAGCTCCCATCAAGTGTGCCTCCATTTATTGTAAGAGCATTTCCCATTGAAGATTCCCATAAAAACATTTGCATTCTTGGGCTAAAACCATCAGGGGGAGTACCAAAATTGGCGTTATTAATTCCACTCCCATCTAAACCATCTGCATGTACCGGGTCTCCAATTCCAGCAGCATTTATCCTAGGGTAGTGTTTTTCTTGAAAATTACCAGAAGCTTCGTCAAAACCATAATGATAGGTAATATCATGTATCATATTATTAAGGTAAAAGAGGTTTGTTAAAGATGCGTCTATAGATGCTGAAGGTTGAGCATCTAAATCAAGTGAAAAATCAAAATTTAACGTGGCTCCTCCTTCTGCTCTACTCCCTCCAGAGTTATTTCCATCAATATCATCTTGAGTGATAACATTATTTCCTTGAGTATTCGTGTATTCTGCTCCAGCAACACCATCAACATCATGCCAACCAAAAGGTGATGCTACAGCATCAGCAGGTTCTGTTACTAAAGTTCTAGCTCCATGGTTAGGGCTTTCTATAGGCAAAGCAAATACTCTATACTGCGAACCATCGACTTTAGAACGGGTGATAGCTGTATTAAATAAGTTATAGTTTTTTTTTACTAGGTTAGGAGTCTG
>CAZUFO010000005.1:0-40370 GCA_964619615.1 uncultured Lutibacter sp.
GTCATCACGAGAGAAATATAATGACAAATTACATTTGCTTGAGAATGCCAATATATTAGCCAACAAATACGGTTTAAAATTCTATGAAAATAACGTAGGTACTGGACATGATAGCCGTTATTTGAAAATAATTCCTGCAAATGGAAAAACTAAAAAGAAAGATTTACGTTGGATTATTGCATATTTAGAAAAAAACGTAAAACCAAAAGAGGCGGTGTGTAGTTATAAATGTCGAGAATACACAGAAGGTTTAGCCAATTTACGTAAAATCGACAGTACAGAATTTAGCCTTATTAATAAAGGAAATACAATTGTAAGAACATTTGATATTGCAACTCCAATAGATATTATGACATTGTCAGGCACTTATGAATTAAATAGCGATGAGTATCAAAGAATTATAACTCAATACAAAAACGAATATTTTACAAACCAAATTATTAATTTATCTTCATATACTAGTAGTCTAAAAATAACTAAACAATATCCATTAATTCGAAATATAGAAACAGATGAACTGTATTTCTTTGAACATCAAAATTTACTAGGTAAGTACGATGTTTTGTCAAACATCGCTAAACTTCCTAAAGTATTAGCCTCAAAAGGATATATGGTATACGAAAAGGATAACAAGCAATTTATTGACACCTCTGTTGGCCCCATTGAATTAACATACGTTTTATCCCAATATTTAGATGACAATCCAAATTTTATTGCGAGTATTGAAAGTACAAACAAAAAGTTGCTAAACTATCAACAACAGGCCATAACGCTTGGTAAGAAACTAGAACCTTACAGTTCATTATATTCTATACAATATTCAAATATGGCAACATCTAAAATTAATGAATGGCGAAATTTAACTGAACGAGCAATAACATTATTAAATGATATTGTAAAAACTCAAGAAACGTATGGCACTTTCCAATATCTACCATCATACAATACTAAAACATTTTTAGACGAACTTAGTACAGCAAGGTATGTTCTTAGTTTGTAATAATTAATAAAAAAACTTCATTAAATTTTAATTCGAAAATAAAAAGAAAGTTCACGGGTTTTTCTATTCGGTTTGTATTTACTAAATTTAGTGTTTAAAACACGCAACGAAACAATACACAAAAACGTTGCCCACGATTAAACTAAAATGGAAAGTTCTAAATATTTTAGAGAAATAGAAAGCATCATTGAATCTGATTGTTTTTATAAAAAGTTATCTTCAACTTTACAAAATTACCCAAACCAAAAACTTGAAAACCATATCAGGAATATACTTGTGGAATCTTTTAATTATAAAAACAAACTGAATCTAAGAGCGTTTGCTGAACATCCTCGATACACAGATAAAGAAACCAAAAAAAGAATTTCTGTAGATTTTTCTATTTGTAAAGGTAAAACTGTTGATTTCACAATGGAATTAAAATACAATTTCCCTAATGATAATACTCAATTTAAAAATTACAAAAGTGTTATATCTAAAGATTTTATTACTCGAACATATTATCCTGAAAAAAGGGAAATAGATGCCTTCCTTCTAATTGTTTGCGAGACAGATTTAAGTAAGCAAAAAGAATTTGAACAAGATTGGAAACTAAACTCTTTATCACAATATCAAATAAAGAACCCTAAAAAAGATTGGAAAATGAACTTAAATAAAGTCTTTAAGGAAATAAAAAATGAACTAAACTGTGAATTTAAAATTTTGAAACAACAGAAAATTATTACTACTGATTTAATTGCAAATTTTTATTTTTATACATTATTTCGGAAATAAAAACTGTTGGCAACAATCTGTATAGTTAATGGCTACATAGTGCTAAATTTGAAGTTCAGTTCTTATAATTAAGTCTGTGATAAACTGAAAGTTTCGGCTCTTTAAAACGCCACTAACCATACAGTAATCGATAAGCGCAACTCCAAAAAAATATTTCCAAAATTTAAAAGTCAGCAATTATTTTCAACTAAAACTTTATAGTATTTTCAATTAACGTATGTTTGCGCAGATGAAATGAGCAAGTACAAATTTATTTCGCTAAAGGAAAAATGATTAATAGCGAACTGCATGTAACCTTTAAAAAACAGCAAGTATAACACGTGAAAATAGCCATTGTAATATTAAACTGGAACGGCCAGCAATTGTTAAGTGACTTTTTACCATCTATAATTAAGTACAGCAACTCAATAATAAATGATATTTATGTTGCTGATAATGCATCAACAGACAATTCTGTTGCATTTATCAAAGAACATTTTCCTACAATTAAAATTATACAAAATACTACAAATGGTGGTTATGCCAAAGGTTATAATGATGCGCTAAAACAAATCGATGCACCAATTTATGCATTAGTAAATTCTGATATTGAAGTTACTGAAAATTGGTTAGAACCTATCATTTCTCATTTTAAGGAACAACCAAATACGGCTGTTATTCAACCTAAAATATTAGATTACAATAACAAAGAACAATTTGAATATGCTGGTGCAGCTGGTGGTTTTATAGATAAATATGGATTCCCTTATTGTAGAGGGCGCTTATTTAATACTTTAGAAAAGGATACCAATCAATATAATTCCTCTGAAATATTTTGGGCTTCAGGAGCATGCTTTTTTATTCGCTCTACCATTTTTAAAGAGTTAAATGGGTTTGACGAACGCTACTTTGCACATTTTGAGGAAATTGATTTGTGTTGGCGTGCACAACATTTAGGCTATAAAATTGCTTTTGTAAGTGAGTCGACTGTATATCATGTTGGTGGTGCAACGCTTAACGAAACCAATCCGCAAAAAACATATTTAAATTACAGAAATAGTTTATTTACATTGCTGAAAAATCTGCCCAATAAAAAACTGTTTTCGACCATTTTTATCCGTTTAACAATTGACGGAATTGCAGGAGTCAAATTTCTATTCGAATTAAAACCAAAACATACCATTGCCATTTTAAAAGCACATATAAGTTTTTATAGAAAATTTTTTGAAAATTTGAAGTTGCGAAAAGAGATTCCAACAAAAAAGAAAAACTATTACACTACAAAAAGCATTGTGTGGGCTTATTTTATCAAGAATAAAAATAAATTTATTGATTTGTAAGTTTCAAAAAACGATTGACTTAAGCAGGTTAAAGAATATCTAAAGACCCTTTTCCAACTCTCAATACTTCTGGTTCATCACCCGTTAAATCAATTACGGTAGATGCATTATTATCTCCAAAACCACTATCAACAACTATATCTACCAAGTGCGACCATTTTTCATAAATCAATTCAGGATCTGTGGTGTATTCTAACAATTCATCTTCATCGCGAATAGAAGTAGATACAATTGGGTTGCCCAATTTTTCAACAATTGCTCTTGCAATAGCATTATCCGGTATTCTAATTCCTACTGTTTTTTTCTTTTTAAATACTTTTGGCAGCTTATTGTTTCCTGGCAAAATAAATGTGTATGGACCAGGTAATGCTCTTTTTAAAATCTTAAAGGTTGATGTATCTATTTGACGTACATAATCAGATAGGTGACTTAAATCATTACAGACAAAAGAGAAATTAGCTTTCTCTAATTTTATTCCTTTAATTCTTGCAATGCGCTCCAACGCTTTATTATTAGTGATGTCGCAACCTAAACCATAAACTGTATCGGTAGGATAAATAACCAATCCGCCTTTTTTTAGCACCGCAACTACCTTCTCTATTTCCTTCGGATTTGGATTCTCTTCGTAAATCTTTATGATTTGTGACATTTTAGGTTAAATTTGTTGAAATAATTCCTTTTTGACATGAACTACTTAAAAAACAAATTTAGCAAATTCTTTATCTTATCGTTCTTAATTATTGGTATTTATTCTTGTAGTGATGATGCCGAAATTAATATTGATGATCAATTAAAAAAAACGGAACAGTTAAATGTTTCCTACGGAAGTGATAGCGATCAAAAATACGATATCTATTTACCCGCCGACAGAACAAAACAATCTACCAAAACATTTGTTTTAATTCATGGTGGCTCTTGGATTAGTGGTGATAAAAATGACATGGCTTTTATGGTTTCGTTACTACAATTAAATTTTCCTGATTATGCAATTGTAAATATGAATTATCGTTTGGCTTCATTAACTAGAAGTGCCTTTCCGATGCAAATAGACGACATTAAAGAAGTTGTGTCTCATTTACAATCAAATGCTAACAGCTATCAAATAAGTGATCAACTTGCATTTTTTGGAGTAAGCGCTGGGGCACATTTATCTATGTTATATACTTATAAATACGATACTTCGGCAAATGTTGAAATGGTTTGTAGTATTGTAGGACCAACCAATTTTACTGATGATAGTTATATTAACGATCCAGATTACGCAAGTTTCGCAACTGGAATTCAACTAATAACTGGCGTAAATTATTTAGATAACCCAGGATATTATGAAAATTTAAGTCCTTATCATGTTGTAACAAATTCTGCTCCACCTACAATTTTATTTTATGGCGGACAAGATGAATTAATTCCAACTTCACAAGGCGTAGATATGCATGCAAAATTAAATACGTTAGGGGTTACAAATGAATTTACATTATACGAAAATGAAGGTCATGGCTGGGAAGGATTGAATGCAATTGATACTAGTAATAAAATTATTGCTTTTATAAATACGTATTACTAATCAAACCGTACTAAGTTTGGATAATTAGAACTAGTAAGTTGCTTAGTGCAAATCGCTTTTACTCAAGGGATAACTTTGAGTCATCCCTTGAATAATAAAATTTAGAAACTAAAGCAAGGTGTATTAAAGCATTATGTTTTAATTACATCTGAGAGCAATAAAAAAGCCTACTCAATTACAAATAGGCTTTATAAAAATTCTATTTCAAATAATTTTAATTTTCCACAAGACGAAAACCTTCTCCGTGAATGTTCAAAATTTCTACGCTATCATCTGCTCTTAAATACTTTCTTAATTTGGCAATATAAACATCCATACTTCTTGAAGTAAAATAATTATCATCACGCCAAATTTTTGTCAATGCTAGCTCTCTTGGCATCAAGTCATTTTTATGCAAAGCTAACATTTTAAGCAATTTATTTTCTTTTGGAGATAGTTTAATTGGTTCTATTCCTTCTAGGGTTAAATGCCTCAACTTTGAATTTAAATGAAACTTACCGATAGTAAATTCAAAGGCTTCTTCTTCCAAAGATTTTTCCTTTTCATTTCGCTGTAAAATTGCTTTAATTTTATACAACAACACTTCAGAATCGAACGGTTTATTAAGATAATCATCAGCACCAGCTTGATACCCCTTCAATACATCTTCTTTCATCGTTTTTGCTGTTAAAAAAATAATTGGTATATCAGAACCTGTAGATCGTATGTCTTTTGCTAAAGAAAACCCATCTTTTCTGGGCATCATAACATCTAAAATACAGATATCATAATCGTTATTCTTAAACATAATAAGACCTTCTAAACCATCTTTGGCCAAAGTAACGTCATAATCATTTAACATTAAGTAATCTTTTAAAACGGTTCCGAAATTCGGATCATCTTCAACTAATAAAATTCTTGTGTTCTTCATAATTTTGTTTTTATACCAGTGCTAAATTCATAATAAAAGCGCTTCCTTTTCCTTTTTCGCTTTCAACATAAATAGTACCCTGATGATGTTCAATTATTTTTTTTACATACGCAAGACCCAAACCATGGCCTTTAACATTATGTACATTCCCTTTTTCTTCTCTATAAAATTTCTTAAATATATTTTTTTGAATATTTTTATTCATTCCCATTCCTTGGTCTTTTACTTTCAAAACAATCTTTCCTTCGACATTATCTGTATAAATATCGATTTTTGGAGCTTCAGGCGAATATTTAATTGCGTTGTCAATCATATTAACAATTGCATTTGTTAAATGAAATTCGTTTGCCATTATTTCAAATTGCTTCGCATTAAAATGTGTTGTAATTGAACCTCCTTTATTTTTTACTAATAAATCAACGTGCGATATTGCTTCATCAATTAAGTCGTGTAAGTTTTCTCTTTCCTTACTAACATCTATTTGATTTTTTTCTAATTGCGATATTCTTAACACATTTTCTACTTGAGCGTGCATGCGTTTATTTTCATCGCGAATCATTTTTACATAGCGCAAAACCTTTTCGTTATCATTAATAATTTTCGGGTTTTTTATGGCGTCTAATGCTAAATTAATAGTCGCAATAGGCGTTTTAAACTCATGAGTCATATTATTGATAAAATCTGTTTTTATTTCTGATATCTGTTTTTGCTTAATCATCTGATATAGCGAACTAATAAATACCAAAATAATTACTACAATAAACAGTGCAGACAACCCAAGAACTTTACCTATTGATGCAATCAAATAATTTTTTTTATCAGGAAAACTAACATATAATTGATAATTACTATTTCCTTCATTATCTGCAAACAAAGGAACCATATATGTTTTATTGGCGTCTAATCTAAAATAACCAGATTTTAACTTGGTTGCTAAATCATTATTATAGACTCCATATTTAAATTTGGTGTTGATGCTTCTTCTTTCAAATTCACTCGAAAGATTTAAATTCAATTCATTATTACTAACTCGTAAATGAATTGGTATTCTGCTAGCCAACAGCCGTACATGATTTTTAATTAACGATTTTTCAATTTCATCTAACCGACCAGAACGCTTAAATTGTTCAATTGGTGCAAACTCATTAATATCACCATCATTTGAAACGTTATTTTTAACAATTGTAATCTGTTCTTTACTAAAAATTTTAGTAAAATCTATAGAATCATTTTCGAAAAACTCTGTGGGCACTCTATAGTTTTCTTCTAAGATAGTTTGTGCATATTCAAACGTTTCATTCCGAATAGTATCTATTTGCTGATATAAAAAAGTTTTTAATTCAGATTCCACAATATTATCTCTACTTGAAGCAAACTGGGCAATTTTTTTATACATATCGTCCAACTCACGTTCACTAATAGTATTAGAAACTTTTCGAAGAGCAGATTTAACATCACTTGTAAATTGAGTATCCGACATTTGAATTGAGTTTCGTATCCAAAAAACTTGAACCGAAATGATACCAATTAAGGACACACTCATTAAAACAATAATAAGAAGAAACACTCTTTTATTCATGCGTCAAAGTTAATTTTAAAATGTTAAAAAAATAAAAAATATTGTATTAATTAACTAAAAAAATATGATTTTAACAATTTTTTAAGAAAAATAAGGCTATTTATTAGATGGTTTAATCTTGGATAGAATTTCATTATGAATAATCAACACCTTATCTTTTGAAGATTTCAGTGCTACATTCTGAATAACAAAATCAATTTTAGAAGAAAATTCTGAAACACTTTTTTGATGTTGCATTCTATTTCTAATTGCTATTTCGTCGGAATTATCGCGTTTCATTACACGGCTTATTCTAAGTTCTAAAGGCGCATCAACTAAAATAATATAGTCACATAATTTGGCGCCGGAAGTTTGTAGTAAAATGGCGCTTTCGTACAACACATAATCTCCTTTAGATTGTGAAACGAAATTTTTAAAATCTTCATGCACAAATGGATGAACTAACGAGTTAAGCATTTCTAACTTTTTACGGTCATTAAAAACAATTTGAGCCAAATAAGAACGATTTAACACCCCTTTTACATATGTTAAATCACCAAAAGCACTATTAATTTTTCCTCTTAGTTCTAGAGATTCATTCATCAATCTTTTAGCATGAATATCTGCTACATAAGTTGTAACTCCTAATGCTTTAAACATGTTAAGAATGGTAGTTTTACCACTTCCTATTCCGCCAGTAAGACCAACTACAATCATTATTGCTCTATTAAGTATTCTATTTTATTTGGCACAAAGCGTACCGAAGAAATTAAAGAAGATTGCCCTTCTAACTGCGGAATTAAATAATTTAACTTATTATCTTGAGATTGTTTAAAATCACAAAACACATTCATATTATCAGCGGTAATTTTACTGAAGTTTGTTAAACCTACCTTATAAATAATCTGTATTTCTTTTGGAAACGTTGTAATATTATAATGCTCAGGTAAATTAATAATTTTAAAAGGAACCGTTAAAGAACCTTCAGTAAATTTATCCACTCCTGCAGTTAGGTTCACCTCAGAAACATTTATAACCAATGCTTTATTTTCAAAGGGAACTAAACTAACAATTTCATTAATATTCGCAGAAACTTCAACTAATTTAACCATATCAGATACAATTGTATAAATGGTGTCTAAAGCAGATTCTGGGCCTGTAATATCAATAGAATCAGGTGTGACTTTAATTATATCAACAAAATTATAGCCCAACATAAATTGAATATCTACATTTAATTCAACAGGTATTCTTTTAGTCATATTTAACCCTAAAGTAACAAATATAGTATCCTGATAAATTCGTTCTATACTAATTTCATTGTTCAATTGTAATTTCAAACCCGTTAAATGATTGTTTGGTAAATAGTAAAATTTAGATCCGCTTTTGTACGCTAAATTGCTAACATCTAGTTGAAGTTTTCTTTTGTTCAATTTATATTTCAACAAGTTAAATCCGGTAGAATTTACGGAGGCTTTTACTTCTTTAACAACATCGGTTTGGAATACGCGATCTATCGGAAGGTTTATATATTCTACTTTAAAAACAACTTCTGTAGTATATGTTTTTGATAAATTTATAAGCATCCAAAAAACAATCGATAATGTTAAAAAAATGAGAAACACCCGAAGTTTTAAATTCGCTTTTATTCGCTTATTGTTTTTGGTAGCCATCTGAAGATTTTAAAAAAATAAATATACAAAAAAAGTGAGCCATACTGATGACTCACTTTTTTAGTTCATTTGTAAATTGAATTACTTTTTAACTGGATTCAGTTTTTTAGACATTTCCATTGAAATTGCAGAACGCTCGAATCTAATTTTTCCAGCGCTAGTTTCAATAACAACCGTGCCATCATTTTCATTCAACTCTACAATTTTACCATGAATACCACTAGAGGTAATCACTTTTGATCCTTTAGAAATTTCGCTTTGAAACTTCTTTTCGTTTTTTTGACGTTTCATTTGAGGGCGAATCATAAATAAATATATGACTACGAACATTGCCAAAAATGGCAACATCGACATTATTCCTCCTCCGTCTTGTAATGCTATAAATAATTTCATCTTATTTTGTTTCTTCTACTTTTGGGTTAACAAATGCTTTAATTCTAACAATTTCACTCCCTTTTTCGGTATTTGTTGTTAGTGTTATGGTATTGGTTGTTTTGTTTTTCTTTCCTCTAGAATTAAATACAACTTTAATTTCTGCCGTTTTTCCTGGTTTAACAGCATCCTTTGGCCAAACAGGCACTGTGCAACCACAACTTCCACGAGCACTTGTAATAACTAAATCACCTTCGCCAATATTTGTTAATATAAATACTGTTTCAGCCTTATCGCCAGCATCTAAAGTGCCAAAGTCATGCTCTGTTTTATCCCATTCAATCACAGGAACTCCTTTGCTAATTTCAGCATCCCGCTCTGCTGCTGCTTCAATATTCTCAGTTTTTATTTTCGAACTTGCATTCTCCTTTTTACAAGAAGTAAACGTTACAAGTGCAACAATAATAAATACTATTTTTTTCATGATTTATATTTTATATTAAAATTTATTTCGTGTAAAAATAGAAAATTATAACAATCCTCTACCTATTTTTTTAATTCTTTTTTCTACCTCATATTCTTTCAAAATCTTATCTAAAACTCCATTGATAAAGAAACTGCTCTTTTGCGACGAATAATCTTTCGCTATTTCTATATATTCATTAATAGAAACCTTAGTTGGTATTGATGGAAAATGTAAAAACTCACTCAACGCCATTTTCATTAAAATCAAGTCAATATCTGCAATTCTATCGGCATCCCAATTTGGAGTTTTAGCATCTATAGCTTCATCATATTTTTCGTGATTTAGAATAACCTTTCTAAATAAGTCTAAAACAAATTTTTGATCGCTTTCATCTTTATACAAATCACCTAAAATAAGTCCTTTATTTGCTGATAAGCCATTAAATGTTTTTAACACCCAGGTATTTACAAACGGAATATCATCTACCCAACTTATATTTTGATCTTCAAAATAATCTGCCAGTTTTTCATTCGGAGCAATAATTTCTTTAAAAATTGCAATCACAAACTTTTTATCTTCTTCAAAAGAAGATGTTCTAGTAGCAATATAATCCTTATATAATTTACTTTTCTGAATTAGATCTAAAATAACACGAACAAATTCACTGTCATCTTTCCAGTTATTTAACTTCTTATCCTCAATGTAATTCTGTAGTGAAGCACTCTCCTTTAAAAGTTTAATTAACTGATTGTCAATAAATTTTGTGTTTGGTTTTTTCTCTTCTGAAGAAGCTAGATGCTTCTTTTTTGAAATCTCTAAATGATCTGAGGCCTTATCTTGTACATCAATTAAAATACTCAATATGAGTACATATAAATCGTACATCTTATCAATACTATTCAATAAAAACTTTTCTTCTTTGTTTAAATTGTCGCTATTAGATTGAAGTATTGCATAAACCGATTGCATTACCTTAACTCTGATGTGTCTTCTATTAACCATTATAAAGAACTTTTAAATCATATTATTTAAGATGGCAAAAATACTACTATTTTACAAATATCAATAAATGTATTTTCAATTATTTTACTAAATTTTTCTTAAAAATAATTCAACACTAATTATATAATCTCACATTTTAATTAAATAAAAGTATCTTCGCCAATAGAAGCATAATTACAATTTCTTATCAATTAATGAAAGCCCTAAAGCATTTAAATAAATACTTAATAAAATATAAATACCGATTACTATTTGGTATCATTATTTGTATATTTTCTAATGTATTAAAGTTACAAGTTCCAGATTTAATTGGAAACTCAATAAATGCTGCAGATGATTACATCAAAGGTGTTATAACTGACAAACAAATAGCAAAAGACGCTTTACTAGAAAGTATTTTATTAATTGTTGGCGTAGCGTTATTAGCTGGTGTTTTTACTTTTTTTACACGTCAATTAATTATTGTTACTTCTCGGTTGATTGAATATGATTTAAAGAATGAAATCTATCAGCAGTATCAAGAATTATCACTCAATTTTTACAAAAAAAATAGAACCGGCGATTTAATGAATCGTATTAGTGAGGATGTAAGTAAAGTACGTATGTATTTTGGACCAGCTATTATGTATAGCATGAATACGATTGTTTCCATTGTGGTCACGTTCTTTTTAATGATTAGAACAGATGTTACCTTAACATTATATACGCTTATTCCTTTACCAATTCTTTCGGGCTCCATTTATTTTTTAAGCAGATTGATTCACAAAAGAACAACTGTTGTTCAAGAATATCTTTCAAAACTAACAACAGCAGCGCAAGAAACATTTTCAGGTATCCGAATTATAAAATCATACGCTATTGAAGATAGTACAATTGCACACTTTGAAAATGTTGCAGAGCTGAGTAAACAAAAAAATATTGAGTTGTTTAAAATAAACGCACTGTTTTTTCCACTAATGATTTTATTGATTGGAATCAGTAATTTAATAGTTGTTTATTTTGGTGGAATGCGATACATGAATGGTTTTATTTCCTTGGGCGATGTTGCTAAATTTATTTTATACGTTAATATTTTAACCTGGCCAGTTGCTGTTTTGGGTTGGGTAACTTCTATTGTTCAACAAGCAGCAGCGTCTCAGGCTCGGATTAATGAATTTTTGAACGAAGTACCAGAAATTAAAAATAACACTATTGAATCATCAGAAATAAAAGGAACTATTAAATTCAAAAACGTAACTTTTACTTATGATGACACTAATATTACCGCACTTAAAAATATTAATTTCGAATTAGCGCAAGGAAAAACACTCGCTATTTTAGGAAAAACTGGTTCTGGAAAATCTACTTTAATAAACCTTATTGCGAGGTTGTATGATACAGAAAATGGTGAAATAACCATTGACAATACAAACATTCAGAAATTGAATTTAGATAATCTGCGTCAAAACATTGGTTATGTACCACAAGATGCTTTCTTGTTTTCTGACACTATCGAAAATAACATAAAGTTTGGTAATGAAAATGCCACCTCTGAAATGATTGTTCAAGCAGCGAAAGACGCGTATATCGATCATAATATTGTAGAATTTACTGAAGGGTATAAAACATTTGTTGGCGAACGTGGTGTAACTCTTTCAGGCGGACAAAAACAACGTGTTTCTATTGCACGTGCTATTATTAAAAATCCAGAAATTTTAATTTTAGATGACTGTCTTTCTGCAGTTGATACAGAAACTGAAGAAATTATCCTAAAAAACTTAGAACGCATTACAAAAAATAGCACTACTATTATTGTAAGTCATCGAATTTCATCAATAAAACATGCAGATTCAATACTAGTTTTAGAAGAAGGCAAGATAATTCAACAAGGCACACACAACCAATTATCTTCTGTTGATGGTTTTTATAAAGAATTATACGAACAACAACTTTTGGAGCAGTCGTAAAAACTGTTTCTTTTTTTAACTTCTATGTTGCGGAAGTGAATTATTTTTTTAGATTTGTCAAAACAATCAATCATTAACTATTAAATAATTTAGTGTACTATTATGGGTGAACATAACTTTAATGAGCAAGAAGAAATCTTCTCACAAGTTCTAAGAGCAGGAAGAAGAACTTATTTTTTCGATGTTAGAGCAACAAAGGCAGACGATTATTACTTAACAGTTACAGAAAGTAAAAAGTTTACACACGACGATGGATCATTCCATTACAAAAAACATAAAATTTATTTATATAAAGAAGATTTTACTGAGTTTAACGAAATGTTAAAAGCAGCAACAGACTATATTATAAATGAAAAAGGTGAAGAAGTAATTAGCGATAGACATCAATCAGATTATAAAAAAGAAGAAACGACTACAACTGAAGAAACAGCTTCAACAGAAAGTTTTACAGATATTAGTTTCGAAGACATATAAAGCACCCAATAAACAATTAACCAATGTTAAGAAACCGATACTATTGTGTCGGTTTTTTTTATTCTTTTTTACCTTAAAAAAAATAAGTACTTTTATAACAACTATAAATTGTCCTTCATGAAACTACACAAACTACTAACTATTCTTACTTTATTTGCTGTTATTTCGATAAATGCGCAAGAAGAAACGAACCAAGAACAAGAACAGTCTATTGATAGTGGAACAATTGAAAACCAATTTGATTATATAATTAACAAATCGAATCGCTATCAAGATTACAAAGTTGTGAAACGTTTTTGGCTCGATAGACTTAAAAAAGTAGTTGATGATTCTTTGAATATTACCAGAAAAGAATTATCTGATACTAAAATTACACTGAGTCAAAAAGAAAGTGAAATTTCAACTTTAACAAATTCATTAAGTGCATCAAAAGAAAATACAATCAATTTAAATGAAGAGAAAGACAGCATTCGCTTTTTTGGGGCACTTATTTCTAAACCTCTTTACAATACAATACTTTGGTCTATTATTGTATTTTTACTCGTTTTTCTAGTGATTTATATTTTCAAGTTTAATCAAAGTAATAAAATAACCAAAGATTCGAATGGGAAATTTGATGAATTAGACAAAGAGTTTGAAGAATACAGACAACGGTCGTTAGAACGTGAACAGCAATTACGAAGAAAATTACAAGACGAAATTAATAAGCAGAAGAAAGATAAATAATAAAGTGCTAATTTAACTTACTAAAACAAAAAAACCGATGCAGTGCATCGGTTTTTTTTGTTTAATATTTATAAAGTTAAGCCAATACTTCTTGTACTTTATCCGCAGCTTCTTGAAACTCAACTACAGAATGAACTGGCAAACCACTATCTTCAATTAATTGTTTTGCTTCAATAGCGTTTGTACCTTGCAAACGAACAATAATTGGTACTTGAATTGCATCACCTGCATCTGCCATATTTTTATACGCATCTACAATTCCTTGGGCTACACGATCACAACGAACAATTCCACCAAAAATATTTACTAAAATTGCTTTTACGTTATCGTCTTTTAAAATAATTCTAAATCCTTTTTCAACACGTTCAGCATCTGCCGTACCACCAACATCTAAAAAGTTTGCTGGCTCACCACCAGATTGCTTAATTAAATCCATTGTACTCATTGCTAAACCTGCGCCATTAACCATACAACCTACATTTCCCTCTAAATCAACATAATTTAAACCTGCAGCGTTTGCTTCTACCTCAATGGGGTTTTCTTCACGTAAATCACGCATTTCAGCATAATCTTTATGACGATACAAAGCACTATCATCTAACGTAACTTTAGCATCTACTGCCATAATTTTATCATCAGACGTTTTTAAAACCGGATTGATTTCAAACATTGAAGAATCTGACTTGATATATGCCGTGTAAAGCGCCGAAACAAATTTTACCATTTCTTTTAAAGCACCACCAGACAATCCTAAATTAAAGGCAATTTTACGTGCTTGAAAAGGCAACAAACCTAAGCTTGGGTCAATATCTTCTGTGAAAATTAAGTGCGGTGTGTTTTCTGCAACGGTTTCAATATCCATACCGCCTTCAGTAGAATACATAATCATATTTCGCCCAGTTTCTCTATTTAATAAAACTGACATATAATATTCTTCTGTTTCAGAAGCGCCAGGATAATAAACATCCTCACAAATCAATACTTGATTTACTTTCTTTCCTTCAGCAGAAGTCTGTGGCGTTACCAACATCATTCCTATAATTTGGTTTGCAATTGATTCAACTTCTTTTAAGTTTTTTGCCAATTTAACGCCTCCACCTTTACCACGTCCACCTGCATGTACTTGCGCTTTTATAACGTGCCAACTCGTTCCAGTTTCATTGGTTAATTGCTTTGCAGCATCAACCGCTTCTTTATGGTTATGAGCAACAATTCCGCGTTGGATTCTAACGCCAAAACTATTTAATATTTCTTTTCCTTGATATTCGTGTAAGTTCATTTTGAAATGATTTATTTATACGTTGCAAATGTACTATAATCATAATTTAAAATTGCACAAATTTTATTTTAAAATGCACCAATAAATAAAATTTAAAGCCATTATTTCAATTAACAATCTTTTATGATTTATTTAAGATACTCTACACAACATCTTTAATATTTTCGCATTAGTAAATAATAAGGCTAACTAACGGATGAAATGTAAATTTATTATAATTATTTTACTGCTCACTTGCACTGCGTACGCTCAAGAAACTAAAAAAAACATTAATGCCAAACGCGTTATTAATGCACCCAAAATTGATGGGAAATTAGATGATAAGGCTTGGATAGGTGCAGAAGTTGCAAAAGATTTTGTAATGTTTCGCCCAGAATCTGGCACCCCAGAAGAAAATAAAACAAAAACTGAAGTACGTATTGTTTATGATGATGAAGCAATTTATTTTGGCGCTTACCTTTATGATGATAATCCAGACAAAATTCCAAAGCAATTTGCGAGTCGAGATAATTTTGGAATAGCCGATTGGTTTGGTGTTATGATAAATCCAAATAATGACTCTCAAAACGATACGGAATTTTTCGTACAAGTAACAGGTACGCAATCAGATGCTAAATCAAATCCTAATGATCAAGATTTTAGTTGGAGTGCAGTTTGGGATAGCCAAGTTAGAATTGTTAAAGATGGCTGGATTGTTGAAATCAAAATTCCATATTCTGCCTTACGTTTTTCAAATAAAGAAGTCCAAACATGGGGATTAAATTTTCATAGATTACATAGAACTTCAAGAAATCAATATACTTGGAATTTTATTGATCGTAAAGTAGGATCAATACAGCAATATTCGGGTACACTTTCTGGGATTGAAAACATTAAGCCTCCTACTCGATTAAGTTTTTCGCCATACGCTTCTGGCACATATAGCAATTACGATGGCAAAGATTCTTTTGATAATAGTATTGGATTAGATTTAAAATATGGAATTAGCGAAAGTTTTACATTAGACGCTACACTTATTCCTGATTTTAGCCAAACAGGTTTTGATGATGTCGTACTAAATCTTGGTCCTTTTGAACAACAATTTCAAGAGCAAAGACCATTTTTTACTGAAGGTACTGAAATTTTTAATAAAGGTGATCTCGTATATTCTAGAAGAATTGGGAATAGACCTGTCAATTATTTTAACGAAAGCACATTGGGGCCAAATGAGGAATTAATTAAAAACCCCGATGAAGTTGATTTAATAAATGCAGTTAAAGTGTCTGGCAGAACAGAAAAAGGGCTTGGAATTGGTTTTTTTAATGCTGTCACAAAAAAAACTGAAGCAATTATTAAAGATTTAACTACTGATGAAATCAGAAAAGTTGTTACAGAGCCTTTGGCAAACTACAATGTACTTGTTCTTGACCAACAATTTAATAAAAACTCCTTTGTTTCTTTAACAAATACAAATGTTTTACGAAATGGAAGCGTAAGAGATGCAAATACTACCGCTTTAATGTATTATTTAAGCAACAAAGAAAACACCCATAACGTTAATGGGGGCATAAAAACCAGTAGGATTCGCGAAAATGGCGAAACTACAGATGGCTATTGGTTTGACACAAGTGTTGGTAAATCTGCAGGGAAATGGCAATATAAACTTGGCTATACAATGGCAGATAAAAACTATGATATTAATGATTTTGGTTTTCAACGTCAAAATGATTATCAAAACGTATATGCAAGTGCTTCTTACCGAATATTTGAACCCACAAAAACGTTTAGACAGTACCAAATTAGAACTTGGAGTAATTTAAGATATAGACATAGCGATGGTGCATATACCGGAAACAATTTCGGCATTAACTTTTTCGGGCAATTATTAAGCCAATTTGCTTTTGGAGGAAGGATTAACGGAAATATTGGCAAACAATACAATTATTTTGAGCCAAGAGTTGAAGGTCGGTATTTTGTTGAGTCGCCAAGGTTTAATTTAAACGGATGGATTTCAACAAATTACTCAAAAAAATTCGCAATAGATATAAGTACGTTTTACGGCACAAGAAAACCAGATAGTGAAACATCTTTTGACTTTGAAATTGAACCCAGGTATCGATTTTCAGATAAATTTTCAATGATATATGAGTTTGAATATTTTAAAGGTCAAAATCAAAAAGGATATGTTGAAGAATTAAACGATGGTACTATTATCTTTGGAAATAGAGATAGAAGGAGCGTTACTAATTCTCTTTCAGGACGTTATAATTTTAATACAAAGTCTTCTCTTTCATTAACATTCAGACATTATTGGTCTCCTGTAGAATACGATGATCAATATTATCAATTAGAAGACGATGGCACATTAGCGCCAAATTCATATACAGGAAATAATGATATTAATTATAATATTTGGAATTTAGATTTAAGTTACGCTTGGGAATTTGCGCCTGGAAGTCAACTTGTTGCTTTTTATAGAAATAATATTTTTAATGCTGATGATCAATCAGATTTAGATTTTGGAGAAAATTTAGACAACCTTTTTGAGCAACCGAAACAACATGTCTTTTCATTAAAACTGATTTATTTTATCGATTACAATAATGCCAAGAATTGGTTTAAGAAGACTTAATAAGAAACTATATTAGTTAATTATCATATTTATTTTAACTATTTTTGAAAATATGATAGAAGCAAAAAACATTCATAAGTTTTATGGCGATTTAGAAGTGCTAAAAGGTGTTAACCTAAACATTAAAAAAGGTGAAATTGTTGCTATTACTGGCCCTTCAGGCGCTGGAAAAACGACACTTTTACAAATTTTAGGTACGTTAGATAAACCCAACCAAAGTTCAACCTCACTTATCAAAATAAATGCAACGGATATTTTAAACCTAAAGGATAAAAAATTATCGAAATTTAGAAATAAACATATCGGATTTATCTTTCAGTTTCATCAATTGTTACCAGAATTTACTGCATTAGAAAATGTATGCATTCCTGCGTATATTGGAAATAAATCAGTAAAAGAAGCGGAAAAAGAAGGAATCAGATTGCTAACTTTTCTAGGATTATCAGATAGAACACATCACAAACCAAACGAACTTTCTGGAGGCGAACAACAACGTGTTGCGGTTGCTCGTGCTTTAATTAACAACCCCGCAGTTATTTTTGCAGATGAACCAAGTGGAAATTTAGATTCTGATTCGGCAAAAAAACTACATGATCTTTTTTTTAAGTTAAGAGATGAATTTGGTCAAACCTTTGTAATTGTTACTCACAATCAAGAATTAGCCAATATGGCAGATAGAAAATTGGAGATGAAGGATGGATTGATAATGAATAATGAATAATGAAAGCTTCAAAATTATCATTAACACTAACCCATAAACTTAAAAGATGATTGGTATAATTAGCGCCATGCCCGAAGAAGTACAAAGTTTATTGGACGTACTTAAAGACGTAAACAGTACTACAAAAGGGATGCGCACTTATTATTCAGGTATACTTTTTAATAAAAAAGTTGTTATTGTATTTTCTCGCTGGGGTAAAACTGCGGCTGCAACAACTGCCACGCAATTGATTAATGATTATCCGTTAGACGAAATTATTTTTACAGGAGTTGCAGGAGCAATAAATTCTAGTTTAAATATTGGAGATATTGTAATTGGTAAAAATCTTTTTCAACACGATATGGATGCATCACCATTTTACAAACAGTTTTACATTCCTATATTAAACGTCAAATATTTTTCTACAACTTCATCTAAAAAATTATTAAACACAACAAATTCATTCTTAGGTGATTACAATAAATATATTAAAAACAAAGAAGCTGAAAACTTTAACATCACCAATCCAAAAGTAGTTATTGGTGATATTGCTAGTGGAGATCAATTTATTTCAGATTCTGAAAAAATAAAAGAATTAAATCAATTATTACCAACAGTTACCTGTGTAGAAATGGAAGGTGTTGCGGTGGCTCAAGTTTGTTACGAATATAAAATTCCCTTTTCTATTATTCGAATTATATCTGACAAAGCCAATGATAGCGCAGAAATTGACTTTGATCGGTTTGTGAAATCTATTGCAAGTAACTACGCATTAGGAATTTTAGAAAACTATTTGGCATAAGTGAACTATTTTTTTCTATTTTTAACAAATCTTTTGAACAATGCAATTTAAGCATCCTGAAATTTTATTTGCACTACTGCTTCTTATCATTCCGATAATTGTTCATCTTTTTCAGTTACAACGTTTCACTAAACAACCCTTTACTAACGTAAAATTTCTTAAAAAAATTGAATTGCAATCACGCAAAAGTTCTCAACTAAAAAAGTGGTTAATTTTAGCTACTAGATTACTTGCTTTTACTGCCATAATTTTTGCCTTTGCACAACCTTATTTTTCAGAAATTAAAAAAGACACAAACTCAGAAACAATTATTTATTTAGATAATTCTATGAGTATGAGTTTAAAAAGTAAAGGGGAAGAAATACTAAAAAAAGCCACTCAAGAAATAATTGAAAACACACAATTTAATAGTGATATTACACTCATAACAAATGATGGAATTTTTAATAATTTAAACAAAAAAAGTTTAAAAAATAAGTTATTAAACATAGATTACACTGCAACTCATCAAGATTTTAAAACTATTTTACTAAAAATAAAACAACAAATACCATCTAAATCTAAAACTTCATATAATGCTATTTTAATATCTGATTTTCAATATGATAAAAAAATAGATAAAGCGAGTGTTACAAATGTAAACATGCCATTATTACTTATAAATGTAACACCTGAGCAATTTAAAAACTCTTTTTTAGACAGTCTTTACATTTCTGATAAAAGCAATCAAGAAATTACCTTAAAAGTAGTTCTAAACAATTATAATACGAACGATGATAATGTTTCAATTTCACTATTTAATAATACAAAACTAATTGGGAAAACCACTACTCCATTCCAAGAAAACACATCAGCAGAAGTGGAATTTAAATTTCCTTTTGAAAAACAATTCAATGGAAAAGTAGTAATTAATGTTGCTGATTTAACCTTCGACAATTCACTGTTTTTTACTATTACTAAACCAGAAAAAATAAAGGTACTTTCTATTGGAAATAAGAGTTCTTTTTTGCCGAAAATATATTCGAAAAATGAGTTTGATTATCAGCATAAAAAAATAAATGAAATAGATTATAATTCCATTTCAGAAAATCATTTAATAATACTCAACGAAATTGATGCAATTCCAACCGCACTAACAAGCATTTTAAAAACGTTTAAAGAGAATGATGGGACTTTAGTAATAATTCCATCAACCAAAACCGAACTTGACACTTACAATACATTTTTTCGCACTTTAGACTTAGGGAGTATTAGCAAACCTGTAATAGAAAAGCAAGAAATTACTACTATTAAATATAGTCATCCTTTATTGAAAAACGTTTTCGAAAAAGAAGTGAGTAATTTTCAATACCCTACTGTGAATCAGTATTTTATAGCGGCTTTAAAAAAGGAATCACCTATAGTTTATTTAGAGAATCAACACCCATTTATTAGTCAAATTAAAGGCAATAAAAGTGTTGTTTATTGGTTTAGTTCGCCTTTAAATAGCGCAAACTCCAATTTCGAAAATTCCCCATTAATTGTTCCAATATTTTATAATATGGGGATTTACAGTTATCAGTTTCCACAATTATACTATACCATTGGAAAAGAAAACACTATTGATGTCGCTGTTAAACTAAATAGAGATGCTGTTTTGAAATTGAAAAATGGCAGCAATGAATTTATTCCGCTACAACAAGTGTATCACAATAAAGTTCAATTAAAAACTTCAAACGAACCATCAAAAAGTGGTTTTTATGACATCATAAACAAAAGTGAAATTGAAACAACTATTGCTTATAACTATAACCGACAAGAAAGTCAGTTAAATTACACCAATATTAACGAATTATTTAAAGATATTCCTAATGTTAGTATTTCAAAATCAATAAAGAAAACATTTAATAAACTAAACAATCATCAGAAAATCAATTCGCTTTTTAAATGGTTTTTGGCCTTAGGAGTGTTATTTTTGTTGTTAGAAATAGCCCTTCTTAAATTCTTTAAAGCATGAACATACTTATTAAATCTGCAATAATAATTGACCAAAATAGTACTCATAACAGCAAAAAACGTGATGTTTTAATTGAAAAAGGTACAATCATAAAAATTTCTTCATCTATTAAAAATGAAAAAGGGTTCAAGGAGGTTTCTTTACCAAATCTTCATATTTCTTCAGGCTGGTTTGATTCTAGCGTTTGCTTTGGAGAACCTGGCTATGAAGAACGAGAAACTATTATAAACGGATTAGAAACTGCTGCTAAAAGTGGTTTTACGGCAGTTGCTGTAAATCCGAATACAAACCCAAAAATTGATAACAAATCTGCCGTAGAGTTCTTAATAAACAAAGCATCAAACTGCGCAACAACGCTTTACCCTATTGGGAACTTAACCAAAAACGCCAAAGGAATTGAAATTTCTGAAATGTATGATATGCAAAATTCGGGCGCTATTGCTTTTGGAGATTACAACAAACCTATTGAGAATGCTAATTTAATGAAAATTGCACTGCTATATGCTCAAAATTTTAACGGTTTAGTATTGAGTTTCCCCCAAGATAATTCCATTGCAAGAGACGGATTGGCTAATGAAGGAGAGAATAGCACCTTACTCGGCTTAAAAGGAATACCAGCATTAGCTGAAGAATTACAAATTGCACGCGATTTATTTTTACTAGAATATACAGGTGGGAAATTACACATTCCAACAATTTCAACTTCAAAATCAGTTAAACTTATTGCAGAAGCCAAAAAGAAAGGCTTAGATGTAACTTGTAGTGTTGCCGCACATCATTTAGTTTTAACGGATGATGAATTAATTAACTTTAATGCTAATATGAAAGTTGCTCCACCTCTGCGAACTTCAAAAGACACCAAAGCATTGCTAAAAGGTGTTTCTAATAGTACAATTGATATTATTACTAGCGATCATAACCCTATTGATATTGAGCATAAAAAAGTAGAGTTTAGTATTGCAAAATCTGGAACAATAGGTTTAGAAAGTTTGTTTGGTGCGTTGGCTAGCAAAATAGATTTAAACGTTTTAATCAAAGCGCTAACAACAAACCCAAGAGAGCGATTTGGTCTTGAAGTTGCTTCAATAGAAGAAGGAACACAAGCAAACATCACTTTATTCAACCCAAATACGGAATCCACTTTTACTGAGAACGAAATACTTTCAACCTCAAAAAATTCCATTTTTATTAATAAAAAATTAACTGGAAAAGTTTATGGGGTTTACACAAAAAATCAATTACAATTAAATCAATAAAATTATGAACAACAATACTATAAATGATGGAAAAACTGCCGCAATCATAAGTTATTTATGGTGGATTGGCTTATTAATTGCTTTTATAATGAACAACAGTAAAAGGAATTCATTTACTTCATTTCATATCAGACAGTCCATAGGATTATCGCTAATTAGTTTGGCATCTGGCCTTTTAGTTAATTTTGGAATACCACTTGTTGGCACTATTTTTTTCTGGGGTTATTTTGCATTTTTAGTTTTTGGAATTTTAACCGCCATCAAAGGCGAAACAAAACCTGTCCCTTTTATTGGAGATCTTTTCCAAGATTGGTTTAAAAATATTTAATCGAAATATGTCTATCAAATTATCACTCGAATATGTTATTCGACCACCAAAAACACCCGCTGAAAATCCACCTTTATTAATTTTATTGCATGGTTATGGCAGTAATGAACAAGATTTATTTTCTTTCGCATCAGAATTACCTGATGAACTTTTTATTGTCAGTGCAAGAGCACCGATGACTTTAGGTCCTGGCTCCTATTCTTGGTACACCATTAATTTCGATATGAATAACGGTAAGTTTTCAGATACTGATGAAGCAAAAATATCCGTTGAGAAAATCTCACATTTCATTGATGAAATAACAACCAATTATGATGTTGACAAAAACAACATATTCTTACTCGGTTTTAGTCAAGGTACTATTCTAAGTTATGCGGTGGCTTTAAACAACCCAACTAAAGTGCAACACGTAATCGCTTTGAGCGGCTATATAAATCAAGATTTAATTTCAGAAAACCTAACTTTTAATGATTTTTCTAATTTAGATTTTTTCATCTCACACGGCAGTGTAGATCAGGTAATTCCAGTTGAATGGGCTCAAAATGCCGCTCCTTTTTTGAATGAATTAGGTATTAAAAATTCCTACAAAGAATATATGGTTGGTCATGGTGTAGCACCACAAAATTTTCATGATTTTAAAAAATGGATTTTGGAAAGAATGTAAACTCTTAAAATAGAATTTTGTATTATTGACTAATAAAACGATCTTATTATGAAAACATCAAAGAAATCATATTTAGTAATTCTATTCCTATGTTTCGCAACAACTTATTCACTCAGCGCTCAGGTTGGTGGATGGAACCCAGAATTAACAAAAGAAGCGAACGAATCTTTATCTAAAATGATAAAAAAAACGCCAAAGCTTTCAACTTTTAAAAATGATGCTTATGGATATGCCATTTTTCCAAAGGTAACAAAAGCAGGTATAGGCATAGGTGCAGCTGCTGGAAAAGGAGTCGTATACAAAAACAATCAGATTATTGGTTTATCAACATTAAAACAAGCATCTATAGGACTACAATTAGGTGGTCAACAATATAGTGAAGTAATTTTCTTTGAAAACAAAGAGGCTTTTGATCATTTTATTAATGGGAAATTGAAATTTGACGCCCAAGCTTCTGCTGTTGCTATTACTACTGGCGCATCAATCGATGCTGCCTATCATGAAGGTGTTGCTGTTTTTACCATGGTTAAAGGAGGGTTGATGTATGAAGCTTCTATAGGCGGGCAGCACTTTAAATTCGAAAGTAAATAAAATTTCTAAATACTTATAGATAACTCATCATGGGCCAAAAAGACATTTTTAGGCAATTGTTTTTCAACCACGGCATGAAAACCAAGCTTATGGCTGATATGAGTTATATATGTTTTTTTTGGTTTTAATTCCTGAATTATTTTCAAGGCTTCCTCTAAATTCAAATGCGTATTATGAGCATCAATCCTTAAAGCATTTATTACCAATACTTTTAAATTATTTAACTTTTCTTTCTCTTCGATTTCAATAGATTTTACATCTGTTAAATAGGCGAAATCATTAAATCTATATCCGAAAATAGGCAGCTTACCGTGCATAATTCTTATAGGAATTATTTTCATGCTTTCCAATTTAAAAGATGCTCCATCAACTATATTTTTAACAATTCTTGGAACGCCAGGATATCTATTTTTCTCTTCAAAAATATATGCAAAACGTTCCGTTAAATTATCCAGCACTCTTTGCTGTGCATAAATAGGTAAAGCACCCATTTGAAAAACAAACGGCCTAATATCATCTAAACCAGCCACATGATCGGCATGTTCGTGTGTAAATATGATTCCGTTTATCTTCTGAACATTGGCACGTAACATTTGATATCTAAAATCCGGTCCACAATCAATTACGTAACTAGCATCATCCCATTCAATCAAAACCGAAGAACGCAACCTTTTATCTCTTTTATCATCAGATAAGCACACGGGGTCAGTGCTACTTATTACTGGTATTCCTTGCGAAGTTCCTGTTCCTAAAAAAGTGATTCTCAAATTCGTTTATTATTTTTTACAAATTTAACTTTAAAAAGTAATTAAAATTACAGAATTTATTATTTTTGTATCATAAATAAATATATACGCTATGTCTTCTGTTTCAAAAGGTGATAAAAAAATTGATAGTGTTCCTTCATCAAAAAGGAAAGCGCTTAGAGTCAATTTAAATGAGAATATTTACGGAACCTTTGCTGAAATTGGTGCTGGCCAAGAAACAGTTCGGCATTTCTTTAGGGCTGGTGGCGCTTCTGGCACCATTGCAAAAGCAATGAGTGCTTATGATAAAGATTTTTCAGATGCAATTTACGGTATCGAAGACGATCAACGCTATGTAACCGAAACTCGTTTAAAAACAATGCTTACGCATGAAATTCACCTAATAGAAGATCGTTTAAATCGCGAAAAACATCCAGACACTTTATTTTTCTCATATGCAAATACTGTTGCAACTATAGATTTTTCAAAAAAATTTAAAGGCCACGGATGGATTGGTATAAAATTTCAATTAGATCCTTTAGAAGATTACAATGAAATTATTATGCATTTTCGTTTTAAAGAAAATGATGCGAAGTTACAGCAAGAAACTCTTGGAATATTAGGTGTAAACCTTATTTATGGTGGGTTTTACTTACACGACAGCCCAAAAGATTTATTGCGTTCTTTTTACGATAATTTAGACCAAGATCAAATAGAGGTTGATATGATTAATTTCTCTGGCCCACGTTTTGCTTATGTTGACAATAGGTTAATGAGTCTTCAATTGGTTAAAAACGGCATGACAAATGCTGTTATGTTTGGCCCAGACGGAAACAATTTATTGCCAGCTCAACAATTGTATAAAAAAAATATCTTGACGCTTCGGGGGAGTTTTAGACCGGTAACAAAAGTGAATATGGATATTTATCAACAAGCATCTAAATTATTTTATGCTGAAAATAAGGTTGATAAAAAAAATGCTAAAATAATTTTTGAAATTACACTTAGTAATCTTTCTGCTGAAGGTGAAATTAATGAGCGTGACTTTTTAGATCGTGCTGAATTACTTTGCTCACTTGGTCAATATGTTATGATTACTAACTTCTCGGAATATTACAAGTTAGTTGAATATTTTGCTGAATTCACAAAAGCAAGAATGGGTCTTGCAATGGGCGTGTATAATCTAGTTCAAATTTTTGATGAAAAATACTATCGCGATCTTAGTGGTGGTATTTTAGAGGCTTTTGGTAAATTATTCTTTAAAGATTTAAAAATATACCTCTACCCGCTAAAAGACGCAGAAACTGGCGCAACTATTAATAGCGACTCCTTAAAAGTACACCCAAGAATGAAAGAGTTATATAAATTCTTTAAATACAACGGAAAAGTAATTGACATTGAGCAATTCGATCCTAATATTTTAGATATTTTCTCAAGAAGAGTTTATAGAATGATTCAAAATGGAGAAGAAGGCTGGGAAGATATGCTACCAGAAGGTGTTTCTGAGGTAATTAAAGAAGAACGGTTATTTGGCTATTCAAAAAGAAAGTTTTTGAACAAGAAGTAAAACTTCAAAGAGTTTATTAAACCTTTTGTACTTTTAAACGTCTAAAATCAAAATGGTTTTCGTGATCGAAGAACAAGAATTAATTCTACAACTTAAAAATAAAAAAACGCAAGACAAAGCGTTTCGCATTTTGATGTCTCAATACAAAGAACGTTTGTATTGGCACATTAGAAAGATTGTTATTAGTCACGATGATGCAGATGATGTTTTACAAAATACTTTTGTAAAAGTTTTTAGAAATATTAAAAACTTTAATGCTGATAGTAAGATTTATTCGTGGATGTATAGAATTGCAACTAATGAATCCATCACATTTATTAATAAAAGAGCGAAACAACAAACTGTTGATATAACTGAATACCAACAAAATTTGGCACATAACTTACAAGAAGATATATTGTTTAATGGCTCTCAAATTCAATTAATTTTACAAAAAGCAATTGCAACGCTGCCTCAAAAACAACAATTGGTTTTTAATATGAAATATTTTGATGAAATGAAATATAATGAAATGTCAGAAATATTAGAAACAAGTGTTGGCGCTTTAAAAGCATCTTATTTTCATGCTGTAAAAAAAATAGAAAGAATAATTTCATCACACTAAACCTTTGATTACTAAACAAGTTTAATCAGCAATGACACCTAAAGAATTAAAAAATAACGCACCAACATTATATGGGTTACAGAAACTCAAACATGGTTTTATTATTCCTGATGGTTATATTGAAACCATTGAAGAAGTTGTGCTTTCATTGTTGTTTTTAGACACTTTAGATAAAAAACATACTTTTAAAACACCAAAAAACTATTTCAATTCCGTTGAATCATCAGTATTTGAAAAAATAGCGGACGAAAATGCTGTAATTCCAGAAGATTATTTTAACACTATTGAAGACAAAGTGTTTAAAAAAATAGGAAACGAACCAAAAGTTATTTCTATCAAAAGAAATTTAATTCTAAAATTTGTTCCTATTGCTATTGCAGCTTCTATTTTACTTATTTTTACTTTGCAATTATTTAATTCCACCAATACAAATCAATTTACAACTCTAAACACTAGTGAAATTGAACAATGGATTTCGAACGGAGAAATTGATATAGAAGCCTATGAAATTGCGAGTATTTACAACACTATAAATATTGAAGACTTAACTATTTACAACGATTATCAGGAGGATGAAATTCTTAATTATTTAAATGAAATTGATGTAGCATCAATCATTTTAGAAAAATAACACCTAAAGAGATGAAATTAAAAATAACTTTAATAATTGTACTTACGCTTTTTGTTGGTATAACTTCTTTCGCACAACCACAAAATATAGAAAATCGAATTAAATCTTTGAAAATAGGATATATTACAGAAACGCTCGAATTAACTTCAAACGAAGCAGAAAAGTTTTGGCCTATTTACAATTTACATCAAGATAAAGTATATCAATTACGTGTTGTGGAAAATCGGAAATTAAGGCATCAAATAAAAGATGACACAACTATTGATGCCATGAGTGATGATGAAGCAAGTATTATACTTGATAAAATGCTTAAAATGGATAAAGAAATACAACTAGAAAAAGCATCTATGTTTGAAGAATTGAAATCTATATTACCTCCAAAAAAACTATTGAAACTTCACAAAGCGGAACATGGCTTTAACAGAAAGATATTAGAGCAATTTAAAAAACAACGAAGAAAAGAAGGTGAACGGAAAAAATAAAAAAGGGAAGCAATTGCTTCCTTTTTTATTTATGAATACATTTTATCTCTTAACTCCTTTATTTTTGGATCTTGTAAATAATCTTCAAAAGTTGCCAATCTATCTATCACACCTTTTGGTGTCAATTCAATAACTCTAGTTCCAACTGTTTGTGCAAACTCATGATCGTGTGTTGAAAAGATAATAGTTCCTTTAAAATTCTTTAATGAGTTATTAAACGCTTGTATAGACTCTAAATCTAAATGATTTGTTGGTTCATCGAGCATTAAAACATTGGCTTTAACCATCATCATACGCGATAACATACAACGCACTTTCTCTCCACCTGACAATACATTACATTTTTTTAATGCTTCTTCTCCACTAAAAATCATTTTTCCTAAAAAGCCTCTTATAAACACTTCTTCACGTTCTTCTTCAGTTGTTGCATATTGACGTAACCAATCTACCAAATCCAATTCAGCATTTTGAAAAAATGATGAATTTTCGAGCGGTAAATATGATTGAGTTGTTGTAACTCCCCAAGCAAATTTCCCAGAATCAGCCTTTGAATTATTATTAATTATTTCAAGAAAAGCCGTAATAGCACGTGAATTTTTTGAAATCAATATAACTTTATCTTCTTTATTTAAATTGAAATGAATGTCTTTAAACAATATCTTACCATCTATAGATTTTGACAATCCTTCAACATTTAATATTTGATCTCCTGCTATTCTTTCTCTTTCAAAAATAATTGCAGGATACCTACGACTTGATGGTTTTATATCAGAAACATTTAACTTTTCAATCATTTTTTTACGACTAGTTGCTTGTTTAGACTTGGCCATATTTGCAGAAAAACGACGTATAAATTCTTCTAATTCTTTCTTTTTATCAGAGGCTTTTTTGTTTTGTTGTGCACGTTGTTTTGCCGCTAACTGACTACTTTCGTACCAAAAGGTATAATTACCAGAATAGTTGTTTATTTTCCCAAAGTCAATATCAGAAATATGTGTACAAACTGCATCTAAAAAATGACGGTCATGCGATACAACAATTACTGTATTATCATAATTTGCTAAGAAGTTTTCTAACCAAGAAATTGTTTCAAAATCTAAATCATTGGTTGGCTCATCCATAATTAACACATCTGGCGAACCAAATAACGCTTGACACAACAACACTCTAACCTTAGATTTACCATCTAAATCTGCCATTAAGGTATAATGCATATCGTCTTTAATACCTAATGACGATAACATTGTGGCTGCATTACTCTCTGCAGTCCAACCTCCCATTTCTTCAAATTTCTCACCTAGTTCGCCCGCTTTAATTCCATCTTCATCAGAAAAATCTGACTTAGCATAAATAGCATCTAATTCTTTCTTTAAATCAAACAATGGTTTGTTTCCCATCATAACCGTTTCCAACACTGGAAATTCATCAAAAGTAAAGTGGTCTTGAGATAAAACTGACATTCTTTTACCCGCTTCTAAATGAACATGACCAGAAGTTGGATCTATTTGCCCAGATAATATCTTTAAAAAAGTAGATTTACCAGAGCCATTTGCGCCGATAATTCCATAGCAATTCCCTTGCATAAATTTGGTACTCACCTCATCAAATAAGATTCTTTTTCCGAATTGCACTGATAAATTTGATACTGATAACATACGAAGTAACTATTTTAAATTTTTTGCAAAATTACAAAATATTACAAGATTTAATATGATAAAGCATGAGCCATTTTTTTTAGCACTTTACACTAAATTCATTAGCATATTTTTTAACATCTGTTTAACAGCATAAATATGCTTTAATTGTATTTTTGCTAATTGAAGGATTAGTATTAATTTGATTTATGAAACGAGCATGTTAAAATTTTTATCATACAAAATAATGATTGATAGCGAACTGCATGTTACAATTGAAAAGCAATAAATACAAGTGCATGAATATTAAGAACCTCATATTAATTATTGGCGTTATTATTACATTATCTAGTTGCTACAATAGCGACGAAAAGTGTGATATAACCTATTTTGGCGGGCAAATTGTAAATCCGAAATCTAAATTTGTAACGCTTTCTAAAAACGAAGTGGTTATAGACACTATTTACCTCGATTCAAAAAACAACTTTATTACCCAGTTAGATATTCATAAAGAAGGCTTATACTCATTTAACCATGGTTTAGAATATCAATACATATACTTTGAACCAAAAGACAGTATTTTAATTCGTTTAAACACTTGGGATTTTGATGAATCTTTGGTTTTTAGTGGACGCGGAGGAGAAAAAAACAACTTCTTAATTACGTTGTATTTACAAAATGAAAAGGATGAGCAAACTTTTAGTCCATATTACAATTTAAATAGCAATGAATTTGAAGAGAAAATCGCTATTTCTGAATCTTTAAACAATCATTTATATGATCAATTAAAAGAGTCTGGATTTGTTGTTTCTTCTAAATTTGATGAATTAGCTAAGGTTGCAATTAGTTACCCGCTAAACAGAAGAAAAGAAGTGTATCCATTAATACATAAAAATAGGTTTCAGTTAGAGAATTACCCAGCAGTTTCAAATACATATTATGATTTTAGAAAGGCTACTACTTTAAATAATGAAGACCTAATTGGTTTTGCTCCCTATAACAATTATATTAATAGTTTTTTATATGCAACAGCATATCAACAAAAAAAGAAAAATTCTGATTTTACAGTTGATAAATTGAATATTATCATTGAAAATATTCATATTGAAAGTTTTAGGAACGGTTTGCTACGTCAGGTTATTTACAACGATTTTAGAGAAGCAAAAGCATCGTGTACAATTAATAAAGGTGCGTTAAAGATTTTTAACGAAAACTGCACCAACGAAGATTTCCTAAAACAAATGAATGCTATTGCCAATGACTGTAAAGAAATTACTATAAACAGTGATCTTGATAATTTTGAATTGGCAACATTTAATAATGATATTATTAAAATAAATTCTATTATTAAAGGTAAAAAAGCAATCATTTATTTTTGGTCACCAATTATTATCAGTCCAGATTTGTTGGTTAAAAGGGTTAAATATTTAGAAAATAAGTTTCCAGAGTTATTATTTGTTGGTGTTAATTTAGAAAGTCCACAAAACTACCAACATGTTAATTATAGACTAAATAATCAATATTATTTAACTAAAAACAGTAAAGCAAATTCATTTGTTAGTAGCCAGCAACCACGTACAATTTTGGTAAACAACGACGGTATTATTATCAATAGTTTTACTTATTTATCTTCTCCACACTTAGAGCGACAACTCACCGACTTAAAGAAAAAATAAATGTGTGGTTTGTTAAAACTATCACAATTATATGTGCTAATTCAAAATTAAAAGACCTATTAATATTAATTGTTAATTTTAAAATGTACTTTTGCGCCCTCAAAATCAGATTTATAGATGCGGGTGTGTCTGTGAATCATTAAACACAGAAAATGTCAACATTTAAAGATTTAGGGCTTAAATCTGAAATAATCAGTGCCCTTACAGATTTAGGTTATGAAAAGCCTACTGAAATTCAAGAAAAAGCAATTCCACAAGTAATTGCATCAAAACAAGATTTAAAAGCATTCGCACAAACTGGAACTGGTAAAACGGCTGCGTTTAGTTTACCAATTTTAGAAAAAATTGATTTAAACAGCAAGGAAGTTCAAGCAATTATTTTATCACCAACGCGTGAGTTGGCAATTCAGATTGCAAGAAACATAGAAGAATTCTCAACACATTTAAAAGGTTTTAAAGTGGCTGCTGTTTACGGTGGTGCAGATATCAGCGGACAAATACGCACGTTGAATAAAGGGGTTCAAATTGTTGTTGGAACTCCAGGAAGAACCGTAGATTTAATCAAACGTAGAAAATTACGTTTAGAAGCTGTTGAATGGTTAGTTTTAGATGAAGCAGATGAAATGTTAAATATGGGATTCAAAGATGAATTGGATCAAGTATTAGAAGTAACTCCAGATACAAAACAAACCTTATTGTTTTCTGCAACATTCCCTAAAGAAGTTGACAGAATCGCTAGAAATTACATGACCAATCCAATGCAAATTGATGCAGGAAAACGTAATTCTGGTACAGACACGGTATCACACGAATATTATGTGGTAACCGATCGTAATAGATACCCTGCATTAAAACGTATTGCAGATATCAATCCTGATATTTACGGAATTATTTTTTGTAGAACACGTAGAGAAACTCAAGAAGTAGCGGATAAATTAATCCAAGATGGATATAGTGCTGATGCTCTTCATGGAGAGCTATCACAAGCGCAACGTGATTTGGTAATGAATAAGTTTCGTAAAAAAACATTACAAATATTAGTTGCAACTGATGTTGCTGCACGTGGTTTAGATGTTAACAACTTAACACATGTTATTAATTATAAACTTCCAGATCAAGTAGAATCTTACACACACAGAAGTGGTAGAACTGGTAGAGCTGGCAGTACCGGTATTTCTATTGCAATTGTTTCTCCTGGTGAACGAAGAAAATTGGCGCCTATTGAAAGAATAATTGGTAAGAAATTTGTTCAAATGCAAGTTCCTGATGGAAAAGATATTTGCAAAAAACAATTATTAAAACTAATAGATAAAGTAAACGACTTTGAAGTAAACGAAAGTCAAATAAGTGAATATTTACCTACAATACTAGAGAAATTAGAAGGCTTAGATCGTGATGAATTAATAAAACGATTTGTTTCAATTGAGTTTAATAGTTTCTTAAGTTATTATGCAAACGCAAAAGATTTAAACGATATTTCTAACACGAAAAAAGATAGAGGAGATAGAGATGATAGTCGTGGCAGAAGAGATAATGAAAACATGACGCGTTTCTTCATAAATATTGGACGTAAGGATAAATTAAACCCTGCCCGTTTAATTGGTTTAATTAACGATCAAAACATTGCTAAAAATGTTGAAATTGGTCAAATTGAAATCTTAGATACTTTTTCTTTCTTCGAATTAGATAAAAATTATACCGATGAAACATTAGCCGCTTTTACAAGAGATAGTGATATTTCTTTTGAAGGAAGAGGTGTAAATGTTGAAGTTACTGAAAAGAAACGCGCTGGAGGTGCAGGTCGTCGCAGAAGCGGTGGTGGCGGAAGAAACCATAGAGGAAGTGGCGGTGAAAGAAAACCTAGAAGATCATCTGATGATAGCAGTTCAAAATCATTTAACAAAAGTGGCTTTGGAAGAGATAGAAGCAATAAAGGCGGAAGACGTCATAGTTAATAAACGATACTCAATATATAAAACTCTCAACTGAATAAGTTGGGAGTTTTTTTTTGAATCACACTTTTAAACAAATAATTTATATTTGTTTAAAAAAACCGTTATTTAGATAGATAGGTTTCTATGAAAAAAATTAAAACTCCTGAATCGTTTTTTTGATGATAGAAATGCAATCCATCAATTGCTCTTCATTCATAACCAATGGCGGAGCAAATCGAATAATATTACCATGGGTTGGTTTTGCTAGCAAACCATTATCTCGTAACTTCATACAAATATCCCAAGCGGTAGAACTATCTTCAGTATCATTAATCAAAATAGCATTTAACAAACCTTTTCCTCTAACAAATTTCACCAAGTCATTTGTTTTAGCAAACTCCGTTAATTCTTTTCTGAAAATTTTTCCTAAACGTTCTGCATTTTCAGCCAATTTCTCTACTTTAACAATATCTAGCGCAGCAATTGCAACCGCAGCAGCAACTGGATTGCCACCAAAAGTAGAACCATGTTGACCAGGTTTAATCACATTCATAATTGCATCATTCGCCAAAACTGCACTTACAGGATATGCGCCACCAGACAATGCTTTCCCTAATATTAAAATATCTGGGACAACATTTTCATGGTTTACAGCCAATAATTGCCCTGTTCTTGCAATTCCTGTTTGCACTTCATCGGCAATAAACAATACATTGTATTTTTCGCACAAGGCTTTTGCTTTAGATAAATAACCTTCACTTGGAACGTAGACTCCTGCTTCACCTTGAATTGGCTCCACTAAAAAGCCTGCAATATTTGAATTGTTTTCAAGTACATTTTCTAAGGCAACCAAATTATCATATTCAATTTTTATAAAACCTGCGGTAAACGGCCCGAAATTTTTACGTGCATCTTCATCATTAGAAAAAGAAATAATGGTTGTTGTTCTACCATGAAAATTATTTTCACAAACTATAATCTGCGCTTCATTTTCTTCAATCCCTTTTACTTCATACGCCCATTTTCTACATAATTTAATAGCAGTTTCTACAGCTTCTGCTCCTGTGTTCATTGGCAAAACTTTGTCAAAACCAAAATACTCGGTTATGTATTTTTCATACTTCCCTAAAATATCATTGTAAAACGCGCGTGATGTCAACGTCAAAGTTTGTGCTTGACTCATCATTGCATCAATAATTTTTGGGTGACAATGCCCTTGATTTACTGCAGAATACGCAGATAAAAAATCGTAATAACGCTTCCCTTCCACATCCCATACATAAACGCCTTCGCCTTTATTTAGCACTACTGGAAGTGGGTGATAATTGTGTGCACCGTACTTATTTTCTAAGTCGATTGCTTCTTGTGATAATGTAAATTGGTCTAAAACAGCCATTATAAAATAATTTAAGGTTTATGCCTTGGTTTAGAATAAGGCATCATTTAACATCGTTTTAAGATGCAAACATTAATAATTAAATCTCGCTTAGCGAGTAAAATAACTATTCCTTCTGTACCTTTTTTCTTTCGATAGAACGAAAAAGCAGCGTGGGAGAGAAATCACCCCTTAGGGATTGCAAATTACATTATTTTTCACTCAATCGACCTAAATTATAAACACTTTTTATCTAATAGAATGATGTATCTTTGCCTTTATGGCAAGAAAAAAGAAGAATATTATTTTTGAAAATATTGAAGTTATTGATGCTGGCGCACGTGGTAAAACGGTAGCAAAAGCACCAGATGGACGTGTTATCTTTCTAACAAATACAGTTCCTGGCGATATTGTAGATATTAGAACAGGCAAAAAGAGAAAAGCCTATTTTGAAGGTACTGCTATAAAATTTCATAAACTATCTGATAAAAGAGTCGAACCAGTTTGCGATCATTTTGAACATTGCGGTGGTTGTAAATGGCAAAATATGGGTTATGAACACCAACTATATTACAAACAAAAAGAAGTTACCAATAATTTAATTAGAATTGGACATTTAGAATTGCCAGAAGTCACTCCAATATTGGGTTGCGAACAGCAATATTATTACAGAAACAAAATGGAATTTTCATTCTCAAGCAATCGGTGGTTGACTTATGAAGAAATAAATTCGGAAGAAGAAATAGAGAGCAGAAATGCATGCGGTTTTCATATTGCAGGTATGTGGGATAAGATTTTGGACGTAGAAAAGTGTCATTTACAAGAAGAGCCTTCTAATGCCATTCGTAATTTTGTGAAAGATTTTTCTATTGATCATAACATTCCTTTTTTCAACCCAAGAGAGCAAAACGGAATGATGCGAACCATGATGCTCAGAATTGCATCAACAGGTGAAATTATGATTGTTATTCAGTTTTATGAAGAACATGTTGAAAAAAGAACGCTTTTGATGGATGCTATTATTGAAAAATTTCCTGAAGTAACTTCTTTACAATACGTTATCAACTCAAAAGCCAATGACACTATTTATGATTTAGACATCATTTTATATAGTGGTAGAGATCATATTTTTGAAGAAATGGAAGGTTTAAAATTCAAGATTGGTCCAAAATCGTTTTATCAAACAAATTCAAGCCAAGCATACGAATTATATAAAATCACAAGAGATTTTGCTGGCCTTACAGGAAAAGAATTAGTCTATGATTTATATACAGGAACTGGAACTATCGCCCAATTTGTTGCAAAAAACGCAAAGAAAGTAATTGGCGTAGAATCTGTGCCAGACGCTATAAAAGACGCAAAAACAAATGCACAATTTAATAAAATTGATAATGCTGAATTCTTTGTGGGCGATATGAAAGACGTGTTTAACGATTCCTTTATAAAAACTCATGGCAAACCTGATGTTATTATTACAGATCCGCCAAGAGATGGTATGCATAAAAATGTTGTTGCAAAAATATTACAAATTGCTCCTGAAAAAATTGTGTATGTAAGTTGTAATTCTGCTACACAAGCACGAGATTTGTCGTTAATGAAAGAACAGTACAAAATAACAAAGACACAAGCTGTGGATATGTTTCCGCAAACGCACCATGTGGAGAATGTTGTTTTATTAGAAAAAATTTAGAATGAAAAAATACTTTTTTTCGATACTAACTATACTTCTATTTATGGCAAGTTGCCAAAAAGATGATTTTTGTATCGACCCTATTACACCAAACTTAGTTATTCGATTTTATGATGATGCGGAACCTGATGATTATAAATCAGTTTTTAACTTAACAGTCTGGGCTGATGGAAAAGACACCTTAGAAAATTACAACAATGTTTCAACCGATTCACTGGCTATTCAATTAGATCCTTCTGAAGATTTTACAATTTATCATTTATCTGCGGATGGCATTGAAGATCAAATTACCATAAATTATTTAAGAAATGAAGTATTTGTATCGCGTTCTTGTGGTTATAAATACACTTTTACCGAATTAAATTTAACAAACGTATCTAACAATTGGATATTAAATACTGAAATTACTAACCAAACTGTAGAAAATGAAACAGAACATATTAAGATTTTGCATTAGCATCATGCTTTTTGCTGTTTCTTTTTCAGCAATGGCACAAGAAGATGAAACAATTGAAAATTCGATTGAAACAGCAACAGATACCATCACTAAAAAAAATAAGTATTATGCATTAAGATTGGGAATTGACATTAGTAAACCTATAATTTCTATTTTTAATGATGATTTTAAAGGATTTGAAATCGTTGGTGATTTTAGAATTAAAAAAAGAATTTATGCAGCTGCAGAAATAGGAGTTTCTGAAAAAATTGGCGAAGAAGATTTTTTAATTTACACTACAAAAGGAGCCTATGTAAAATTAGGTGGAAATTTTAACATCTATAAAAACTGGTTAGATATGAATAACGAAATTTTCTTTGGAGTTCGTTATGGATTTAGCACCTTTTCTCAAACATTAAACGAATATACTCCCAATTATTATGGCACTTATTTTAACCCACCAACACTTACGCCAAATACCGAAGTTGATGGCTTAACAGCACATTGGGGAGAATTTGTTATCGGTCTGAAAGTAGAAATGTTTACTAATTTTTATATGGGCGCAAGTATTGCTATGAAAATATTATTTAGCGAACAAGAACCTGACAATTTCAAAAACCTATACATTCCAGGATATGAACGTGTATATTTAAATAATACAGGGTTCAGTTTTAACTATACAATTTCTTACGCCATACCATTTAGTAAATAAAAAACTAACTGTATTACAAAATATTAGGTTTTGAAAATCTTTCATCAAAAAATATATGTATATCCGTTTTCTGTCAAATAATTATCACGTCACCCTGAACTTGTTTCAGGGTCTCATCTTATTTGCTCATTAACAGTGTTATGTGATTCTGAAACAAGTTCAGAATGACGCACTTTATATATTTATGACTCTTTACGGACATACAAAAAAATATTATCGCTACTTTTTCTTACAGAAATACCCTGACATTTATCAGGACGAATTGATTGTATCTAGTAATAAAATATTCCCAAACTATACAATGGTTTAAATATATTTTAATTAACTTTATAAGTTCAAAATAATTCGAAGAAATGAATAAAATACCAAGTGTTGATTTTTCTGATTTTATTTCAGATGACGCAGGGAGAAAACAAAAGTTTGTAAATGAAATTGAAGGAATTGGAAGGCAACGTGGTTATACTTCCTTTGGAAAAGAACGTTTAAAACTCGGATTGATAAAAGCATAAACGATGGACTTATCTGACCAATTAAAAAACCTATTTCCAGATCATGTTTCTAAAGAAATAAAAGAAACAGTTAATGAATCATCTAAAATTTGGATGCAAGACGAACCAATAATTTGCAAGTATGAAAAGCGAAAAGGGAAACCAATTACTATTTTAGAAGGTTATACTGGAGCAACCAGTGATTTTAAAAAATTGGCGAAAGAATTAAAAACAACATTGAGTGTTGGTGGTAGTTTTAAAAACGATCAAATCATCATTCAAGGAGATTATAGAGTAAAAATAATGGAAATCTTACAAGAAAAAGGTTTCAAAGTAAAACGTGTAGGAGGATGAATAAAATAGCCGCATCAGAATTAATATTAAATCCAGATGGTAGCATTTACCACTTGAATTTAAAACCAAAACATATTGCCAATGATATTATTTTTGTTGGTGATCAAAACAGAGTTCCAAAAATCACCAAGCATTTTGAATCGATCGAATTCGACATTCAAAAACGTGAGTTTAGAACGATAACAGGAACTTACAAAGGCAAACGAATAACAGTTATTTCAACAGGGATTGGCCCTGATAATATCGATATTGTAATCAACGAACTAGATGCGTTGGTAAATATTGATTTAGAAAAGAGAATCATCAAAAAAGAATTTACACAACTAAATATTGTGCGTATCGGAACTTCTGGCTCTTTACAAAATGATATTCCTGTAGATAGTTTTGTAATGGGTAAATATGGTTTAGGTTTAGATGGATTGCTGCATTCTTATGTTGCAGAATCTATTTTTGAAACTGAAATTGAAGATGCATTTATAGCGCAAACGAATTGGCACATCAACAAACCAAGACCGTACATTATTAAAGGAAGTGAGAAATTGGCCGCTAAACTTAAAGGTTCGGAAGTTTTTGAAGGATTTACAGCAACTGCGCCTGGCTTTTACGGACCACAAGGTCGTGTTTTACGTTTAGCAATTCAAGACCCAAATTTGAATACTAAAATTGATGGTTTTAATTTCAAAGGAACTCGTATTACCAATTTAGAAATGGAAACTTCAGCAATTTATGGATTGTCTAGATTGCTTGGTCACGAAGCCATATCTATGAATGCGATTATAGCCAATAGAGCAAATGGTACTTTTAGTGAAGACCCATACAAAGTAGTTGAAGAATTAATTAAATATACGTTAAATAAATTAGTTGAATAAATTTATAACAACATGACAAAAATTAACATCGGAGGCGTTCCAGAACATTTTAATATGCCTTGGCATTTGGCAATTGAAAACAATGAGTTTATAAAAAAAGACATTGAGTTGGTTTGGAGAGATTTTCCTGGTGGAACTGGTGCTATGTGTAAAGCATTAAGAGAAGGAAGTATTGATGTTGCTGTTTTGTTAACTGAAGGAATTGTTAAAGATATTATTGATGGTAATCCTAGTAAGATTGTTCAAACTTATGTTAACTCTCCCCTACTTTGGGGAATTCATGTGAGCGCAGAATCAAAATACGAATCTATTAACGATTTAAAAGGGAAAACAAGCGCTATTAGTCGTTTTGGCTCAGGTTCTCATTTATTATCTATTGTAAATGCCAAAAACAACAATTGGGATACTGAAACGCTAAATTTTAAAGTAGTTGATAATTTATTAGGTGCAATTGATGCGTTAACTAATGAATCTGCCGATTATTTTATGTGGGAACATTTTACCACCAAACCTTTAGTTGACAATGGAACGTTTAGAAGAATTGGAGATTGTCCGTCGCCATGGCCATGTTTTGTGATTGCTGTTAGAGATGAAGTTTTAGAAAACAAACCTGAAATAATAAATTCTTTATTGAAAGTGATTAATGAGCGATTAGAAAAATTCTCTACACAAGCCAAAAAAGAGCGTTATATAGATTTGTTTGCCAAACAATACAATTTAGAACCTGAAGATGTAAAAAACTGGCTGATTATAACAGAATGGAATCAAGGAAAACCTATCTCTCGCACATTAATTAAGAAGATACAAAATAAATTACTAGACTTAAACGTTATTGATACAACTATTGATGTAGATAAATTGATAAAAAAAATATATCTTTGATTTTTAAAACCTCTATTATTATGAAAAAAATAGCAATTCTATTTGTATTTATCTTTGCTGCAGCAACTATGACTTCTTGTAAATCATCAAAAGGCTGTGGTTTAACAGGTGCTATTGATACGCCTACTTCAAATCCAATTGAAAACCTTTCTACACAAGCGACTGCTGTTGCTTAAAAAATATTTGTCTTAATAAAAAATAATTTATACGGATAAATTTATTCTATTTAACCCGTTGTGCATTTAAATAATGCTAATTTTCAAATTATTTATATTTCTA
>CAZUFO010000006.1:0-7602 GCA_964619615.1 uncultured Lutibacter sp.
CCCAAGGTTCCGAAACTTTTTTTGTAACTCAACAAAGCGATTATAAGAAACACAACCTGGGAACTCATTACGCATAAATTTATAAACATGATTTATGTAAAAGTATTTCAAATTTCGGTAAGATTTTAAATAAAAAATAACCAAAATTGTCATCACTTCTCCATCAGACATTCTACACTTTCTGTTGCGTCTTTTCTTACACTTGGGCCTGGAAGGCTATTTTGGGTTATTAAAGTGTTATGCTCTTTGCTAAAATCGTCTAAAAGACAAAATATTTCGATAATTTTACTGTCTCTAATCATAGAGAAAGCTTTATTATTAACTTGTTATTCACAACATTAAGTTAATAATCCCCTCTCTATTTTACAAGTATTAAACCATTTTATTACGTAGAACTCACGTAGATTAATAATTAAAGAAAAGTCAATTCATTTTTATCGATAATCTCAGACAGACTTTATGAGATAGGACCTAAAACTAAAACCCATCAACTAATTTAGTCAATGGGTTTTACTCAGTAGCGGGAACTGGACTCGAACCAGTGACCTTCGGGTTATGAGCCCGACGAGCTACCTACTGCTCTATCCCGCGATTTGGACTGCAAATATACAACGAACAATTGAATACGCAAAGCAATTATATATAAAAAATAATGCGATTCTTAAGCAAACTTTTGACCGTTGATTCCTATAACTGTACCTTTGCAAATCAAACAATTGAAAATGAAACACAAAGCAGGTTTTGTAAATATTATCGGGAATCCAAACGTTGGAAAATCTACCTTAATGAATGCATTAGTAGGTGAAAGATTATCCATTATTACCTCTAAAGCACAAACAACTCGTCACAGGATTTTAGGAATTGTAAACGGCGACGATTTTCAAATTCTATTTTCTGATACTCCAGGAATTATAAAACCCGCCTACGAATTACAAGAATCGATGATGGATTTTGTAAAATCTGCTTTTGACGATGCTGATGTGTTAATTTACATGGTTGAAATGGGTGAAAAAGAATTGAAAGATGAACACTTTTTTAAGAAAATTACTTCATCTAAAATTCCTGTTTTACTATTGATTAATAAAATTGATAAGGCGACTCAAGAAGATGTTGAAGAAAAACTGGCCTATTGGCAAGAGAAAGTCCCAAATGCTGAAGTGTTTTTAATATCAGCCTTAGAAAAATTCAATATTGAAGGCGTTTTTAACACTATTCTAGATAAACTTCCTGAATCTCCTGCATTTTACCCGAAAGATCAATTGACAGACAAACCGGAACGTTTTTTTGTTAATGAAGCTATTCGTGAGAAAATTTTAATGCACTACAAAAAAGAAATTCCGTATGCTGTTGAAATAGAAACAGAAGAATTTATTGAAGATGAAAAAATCATCAGAATACGATCTATTATCATGGTAGAACGCAATACTCAAAAAGGTATTATTATTGGTCATAAAGGGGCAGCACTTAAACGAGTTGGAACCGAAGCTAGAAAAGATTTACAGAAGTTTTTTCAAAAGAAAATTCATTTAGAATTGTATGTGAAAGTGAATAAAGATTGGCGAAATAACAAAAACCAATTACGAAGGTTTGGCTATAAAGATTAATTAAAAAATGATTTAATCATTTAGAATTACAAAGTTGAAAATTGTCTTTCCCTTGAAATCGGGAATCTAGGTTTAGCCTTTATTTAATATTTTCAGCATAAATTGATGTAATTCTACCATTTGAGTTTTTCCTTTTTTTCTCCCCAATCTTCCAAAAACATATAATGCAATCCAAATTATTGGTAAGAATACAACCATTAGCGTTGAAATAAATAAACTTTCTTTTAACGACCAATTCACATAAAGCATTACTAAAAAAACCAAAAAAGAGATTCCAACTACAAAGTGTAAAAACATAAATAAGGTCCAAACTTGTGGCTTCGGACCAAAAAGCCCTTTTACAAAAGCAGCATCTTCATTCTCACTTATAATTTCAAGGTGCAATTGTGGCGTCCAAAAATGATCTTCTTCAAAAGGGACATCAATAAAAATATGATTATCAACTATTTTACTGCAATATTTACAATTATTAGCATTCAAGTTACCCTTAAACTTTTGTAACAACACTTCTTTACTTTCATTAAGATCAATTTTAAATCTCGGCCTTAAAAAAATATCGCTATTTACCTCTTCAATCATTGAATACTATAATTTAATTTCATAGTAATAGATGCTGTCTTTTCTTTTGATGATGTATTAAAAGTGCCACCCCAAGAATATTCTTCTTTAGAGTTTTGACCTGTAATTTGAAAAATTCCCATCTTGGCTGACTTTAAATCCCCTAATTTTCCGCCTGAATTTTCAGCAATTTTCTCCGCTCTAGAACGTGCATCTTCAGTCGCTTTAGAAATCATTTCAATTTTTAAATCTGCCAAACGGGTATAATAATATCGTGGTGAAACAGAATAAAACCGTATCCCTTTATTTAATAATTCTGTAATTTTTCTGGAAATTTTTTCAACCTTTTCTACATTGTTAGATTCTATTTGAAGTGATTGTGTTAAAATATACCCTAAAAATTCATCACCTATATATTTTCCGCCACTAGAATATTTTGCTTTTCGGTTCTCTCTACTTGTCAACGCATTAAACACCAACTCATCTGAAGCAATTCCTTTTGACAATAAATAGGCTGTAATAATTTCTTTATCCTTTTCTAAATCTTTATACGCTTGTTTTAAATCAAGACTTTCCTTAGAAAATGAGCCTTCCCAAACAATTAAATCTGAAGTAAAGTCTGCATTTCCTAAACCAGTAACAGAAATTGTGCCTTCCACTTTATTTCTATTCATAAACGCATTTCCTAGCACAATAGACGCAATAATGATGGCCATTGAAAAAACAATGGCAGTCTTTAAATTATTTTTCATTTTTTATAAAATTTTGAACTTCATAAAGTTACAATAAATAGTTCCTTAATCACTACCTTTGCAAAAAATTTATCAGAAATGAATACCATTGTAGCAATTGTTGGGAGACCAAATGTAGGGAAATCAACTTTATTTAATCGTTTAATTCAGAGTCGCGAGGCGATTGTTGATTCAGTTAGTGGAGTTACAAGAGATAGACATTATGGAAAATCTGACTGGAATGGGAAGAATTTTTCAGTAATTGACACCGGTGGTTATGTTGTTGGTTCTGATGATATTTTTGAAGGTGAAATTCGAAAGCAAGTAAATTTAGCTATCGAAGAGTCTGATATTATTGTTTTTGTAGTGGATGTTTCTGAAGGAATTACACCTATGGATACCGAAGTTGCCAATTTATTACGCAAAGTAAAAAAGCCTGTTTTTATGGCGGTTAATAAAGTTGACAATGCGATGCGTGAAGAAGATGCCTATGAATTTTATAATCTTGGTTTAGGCGAATACCATACAATCTCTTCAATAAACGGAAGTGGAACTGGAGATTTATTAGATGCTATTGTAAAAATAATTCCAGAAGATTCTGACGAAGAATTGGACGAACTACCCCGTTTTGCTGTAGTTGGAAGACCAAATGCTGGAAAATCATCATTTATCAATGCCTTAATTGGTGAAGAACGAAACATAGTTACTGAAATTGCAGGAACAACACGAGATTCTATCGATACAAAATATAACCGTTTTGGGTTTGACTTCAACTTAGTCGATACTGCCGGAATCCGAAGAAAAGCAAAAGTGAAAGAAGATTTAGAATTCTATTCAGTAATGCGTGCCGTACGAACCATTGAACATTGCGATGTTGCTATTGTAATGATTGATGCCACCCGAAGTTTTGAAGGTCAAGATCAAAGTATTTTTTGGCTCGCTGAAAAGAACAAAAAAGGCATCGTAATTTTGGTGAATAAATGGGATTTGGTGGATAAAGAAACAAATACCGTTAGAGATTATGAAGCCATGATTCGTAGAGAAATTGCACCTTTTACCGATGTGCCAATTGTCTTTATTTCTGTTTTAACAAAGCAACGTATTTTTAAAGCCATTGAAACTGCTGTTGAGGTTTTTGAAAAACGTAAAAAACGAATTTCTACAAGTAAGTTGAATGAAACAATGTTGGAAATTGTAAAACAAATGCCACCACCAGCATGGAAAGGAAAATTTGTAAAAATTAAATATTGTATGATGTTGCCAACACCAACACCTCAGTTTGTGTTTTTCTGTAATTTACCGCAATATGTACGTGATCCTTATAAACGTTTTATTGAAAATAAATTGCGGGAGATTTATGATTTTAACGGAGTGCCAATAACTATTTATTTTAGGCAGAAATAATCAATTACCAATTATTTCTATCACCTTTACAAAAATTAATAGTTGAAAACACAAGACTAATTATGACTTGTCATTCCTGCGAAGGCAGGAATCTATGGAATGTTTAATATGGATTTCTGCCTTCGCAAGAATGACAAAATTAATTAAAAAACTACCATCCACCAGAAGCGCCGCCTCCACCGAAGCCTCCACCTCCGAAGCCTCCACCAAAGCCTCCGCCACCTCCAAACCCACCAGAACTACCTCCACCGCCAAATCCTCCACGACCCATGCTACTTAAAATAAGCACATCCATTAAAGTACTGGCTACGGAACCTCTACCTCCATTTTTACCACCGCCTTTATTACGACGAGAAATAATAATCATCATAATGATGAAAAAAATAAAAGGCAATATTTTAAACAACCCTTCTTTATTTCCCTCGCTTTGTGGCGAATCATTTTGATACTCGCCCATCATGATTTGAAAAATGGCATCGGTTGCTTGATCTAAACCAGCGTAATAATTCCCTTGTTTGAAATTGGGTGTAATAATGTTTCTGATGATTCTACTTGACAAGGCATCGGTTAACAAATGTTCTACGCCGTAACCAGTTTGAATAGTAACTTTCCGTTCATCAATAGCTACTAAAACTAAGATTCCATTATCTTCAGTTGCTTGACCGACTCCCCATTTGTGAGCCAATTCAACTCCAAAACTTGAAATCTCATTACCTCCAATATTCTGAAGTGTTACTACTACAATTTGTGTTGAAGTAGAGTCGGAATAGCGAATTAATTTCTGCTCTAAACTATTCTGCTGACCTTTTGATAATATTGCTGCATTATCATAAAGGCTGGTTTCTAATACTGGTTTTTCAGGGATATTGTTTTGTGCAAACCCTTTAAAACTAATTGACAACAACCCTATAAATAAAACAAAAAATAATTGCTTTTTAGTTTTCATCATCCTTTAGAAATTTCGTCTGACAATTCATTGGTATCATCAGATTGATATGGAAAAAACTCTTTTAATTTAGCACCTACTTCTAAAATGGCTAACTCCAAACCTTTGGCATATTCGCCTTTTTTAAAATGAGATAAAACTAACTCTTTTTCACTATCCCAAAAATCAGCTGGCACCACATCATTAATACCTTTATCACCTAACACTGCAAAATGATGGCTTTCTATAGCTACATAAAACAACACGCCATTTTGCAACTCTGTTTCATTCATTTTCAACTGATAAAAAACGGATTTGGCTCTTTCCAACGCATCTTTATCAGTCGATTTTTCGATATGAACTCGTATTTCTCCTGAGGTGTTTTTCTCAGCAATTTTTATTGCATTTACTACTTGCTGCTCTTCTTGAGCAGTAAAAAAACCTTCTATTTTTGGCATTCTAAACTCTTAAAATTCTACGGTAGGTGCTTTTTCGCTTCCTTCTGTAGCTTCAAACAACACCATCGATTCAAAACCAAACATACCTGCTAATAACTTTCCTGGGAATTTACGAATCAACACATTATATTCCTTTGTTGAAGCATTGTATCGGTTGCGTTCCACATTAATTCTGTTCTCCGTTCCCTCTAACTGACTTTGTAATTCTAAAAAACTTTGATTTGCTTTTAGATCTGGGTATCTCTCTACAACAACCATCAACCTACTCAAAGCACTTGATAAACCCGATTGATTTTGTTGAAATGCAGCCATTTGTTCAGGGGTTACATTTGAGGGGTCAATAGTTGTACTTGTTGCTTTTGATCTTGCTTCAATAACGCCTTGTAATGTTTCTTGCTCATGACTTGCATAACCTTTAACGGTATTAACTAGATTCGGAATTAAATCTGCTCTACGTTGATAGGCACTTTCTACATTTGCCCATTGAGTTTTTGCAGTTTCTTGTTTCTCGACAGCAGTATTATTGAATCCTACCGCCCAACTATAAATTGAAAATGCTATAACTGCTACGATAATCCATGGAATCCATTTTTTCATGATAATTGATTTTTAATATTGATTAATTCTTGTTTTATGTTTTCTAAATATGATATTATTTCGTGATTCCCTTCTACCTTTTTCGGGTTTTCTTTCATCTTCTTTTTCGCACCATCTAACGTATATCCTTTTTCCTTTACCAAATGGTAAATCAACTTCAAATTCTGTAAATCTGTGGCTGTAAAAAGGCGATTTCCTTTATTATTCTTTTTCGGCTTTAGAATGTTAAATTCTTTTTCCCAAAAACGAATTAAAGATGTATTTACCCCAAATGCTTTGGAAACTTCTCCAATTTTATAATATCTTTTTTCGGGTAAATCAATATGCATTCTAAGCGTGTTTTTAAACAAGTACGAAGATATAAAAATAAAATGAGTTAACTAAAAACTGGCTATTAATCTAATGATTGCCCTTCTATTTGAGCCGCCTTCTGCATAATCTCAAACTCCTTTGGAGATAAATTTCCATAATAGAAATTAATCGGGTTTATCTTTTGGTTGTTTTTATGCACTTCGTAATGTAGGTGTGGTGCTTCTGACCGCCCAGTATTTCCAACAAAACCAATAATATCCCCTCTTTGAACTTTTTGATGTTTCCGAACATTGTATTTACTCAAATGCGCATAAATAGTAATATAACCAAATCCATGGTCTATTCTTACATGCTTTCCAAAACCAGAAGACCCTGAATCTGCTCGTAATATTGTTCCTGGTCCAGTTGCATAAACAGGTGTTCCTCGTGGTGCGGTAAAATCCATTCCGTAATGTCTTTTTCTCGCTTTAGTAAACGGGTCAATTCTCCAACCATAACCAGAAGCCATTCGTGTTAAATCTTGTGTTTTTATCGGTTGAATTGCAGGTATTGCTGCTAGTAACTCTTCTTTGTTTTCTGCGAGTTTTACAATTTCATCTAATGATTTTGATTGAATTACCAATCGTTTAGACAGCACATCCATATTTTTTGTAATGTCTTTTACCATTTCAGAATTATCAAAACCTTCAATAGATCTATATCTATTTACACCTCCAAAACCAGCAATACGTTGCTCCTCTGGAATTGGATTCAACTCGAAAAAAGTTCGATAAATATTATTATCCCGTTCTTGTAAATCTTCTAAAACAGCTTCAAACTGTATAATTCTTTTGCTATGAAGATTTTCATTTAACTTCAAAAATTCTAGTTCTCTTTTTAACGCTTTTTCTCTTGGTGTTTCAAAAAAATTAGAAAAAACTATAAAGCCGATAATCATTGCTAAACCAAAAGTTACAACTGACACAAAGAAACGTGAAAAGAAAACACGCTTTTTACGCTCAATCTTTTTATAA
>CAZUFO010000006.1:7702-36940 GCA_964619615.1 uncultured Lutibacter sp.
TGACACAAAGAAACGTGAAAAGAAAACACGCTTTTTACGCTCAATCTTTTTATAAGATAAAGTTTCAGAATCGTAATAGTATTTAACCTTCGCCATAATCCTAAAATATGTTAGATTTGCACTTTAAACGAAACAATGGTTTAAATTATTGTTTTTCTAACAAGACAGCAAACTTACAAAATGTTTTCTTTCTGTTAAAAAGGAGGATGGTTTTTTAAACTTTAATTAACATTTTATGACATCACAGGAAATCAGACAGCAATTTTTAGATTTTTTCAAAGATAAAGATCACAAAATCGTACCATCAGCACCAATGGTTTTGAAAGACGACCCAACATTGATGTTTACAAATGCTGGAATGGTGCCTTTTAAAGAATATTTTTTAGGGCAGAAAAAAGTAACCGATGCACGGGTTTCTGACACTCAAAAATGCCTGCGTGTTTCTGGGAAACACAATGATTTGGAAGAAGTAGGAATGGACACCTACCACCATACCATGTTTGAAATGTTGGGTAATTGGAGTTTTGGAGATTACTTTAAAAAGGAAGCCATTGAATGGGCGTGGGAGTTGTTAACGGACGTTTATAAAATTGATAAAGACTGCTTATATGTTACCGTTTTTGAAGGTGATAAAAAAGACGGACTCTCATTTGACCAAGAAGCTTATGATTATTGGAAAAAATTAGTTCCAGAAGACCGGATTTTAAACGGAAATAAAAAAGATAATTTTTGGGAAATGGGCGCGCAAGGCCCTTGCGGGCCGTGTTCCGAAATTCATGTAGATATTCGATCCGCAGAAGAAAAAGCGAACGTACCTGGCAAAGATTTAGTGAATCAAGATCATCCTTTGGTTATAGAAATATGGAATCTGGTTTTTATGGAATTCAACCGAAAGGCAAATGGTTCTTTAGAAAAATTACCCAATAAACATGTAGATACCGGAATGGGTTTTGAGCGTTTATGTATGGTGGTTCAAGGCGAAAAATCGAATTACGACACTGATGTTTTTAAACCATTAATTCGTGAAATAGTTACCATTACAAATTCAAAATACGGTAATTCAGAAAAAATGGATGTTGCCATTCGTGTAATTGCAGACCATGTGCGTGCGGTTGCATTTGCCATTGCAGACGGGCAATTACCAAGTAATAATGGAGCAGGTTATGTTATCAGACGTATTCTAAGAAGAGCAATCCGTTATGGATTTACATTTTTAGACCAAAAAGATGCTTTTATTTACCGCTTAGTATTTGTTTTAAGTAAACAAATGGGAAAAACGTTTCCTGAATTAAAAGCGCAAAGACAACTGATTGAAAATGTTATTAAAGAAGAAGAGTTGTCTTTTTTACGAACTTTAGACCAAGGGTTGAATAGATTAGATGTTATCATAAAAAATAATACTTCTGAAAAAATATCTGGAAAAAGAGTTTTTGAATTAAAAGATACTTTTGGTTTTCCAGAAGATTTAACCGATCTAATTTTAAGAGAAAATAACTTAAGCTATAACGAAACTGAATTTAAATTAGAATTAGAAAAGCAAAAAGACAGAGGTAGAAAAGCCACCGCTGTAGAAACTGATGATTGGCAAGTTTTGTTTGAAGATGATGTTCAAGAGTTTATTGGATATGATACCTTAGAAGCAAACGTAAAAATTGCCCGTTACAGAAAAGTGTCTTCAAAAAAAGAAGGAACTATGTATCAATTAGTGTTTAATCTGACTCCGTTTTACCCAGAAGGCGGTGGGCAAGTTGGAGATAAGGGTTATTTAGAAAAACCGAATGGAGATACCATTTATATACTCGATACTAAAAAAGAAAATAATTTAATTATTCATTACACTAAAGAGTTGCCAAACAACCCTACCGATAATTTCAAGATAAAAGTTGATGAAAAACAACGATTAAGAACTTCATGTAATCATACCGCTACACATTTATTACATCAAGCATTACGAAAAATTTTAGGAACTCATGTAGAACAAAAAGGGTCTGCGGTGCACTCGAAACATTTACGCTTTGATTTTTCGCACTTTACAAAAGTAACGGACAAACAATTACAAGAAGTTCAAGATTTTGTAAATGCACGTATCAAAGGAAAGTTAAAATTAAAAGAGTATCGAAATATTCCTGTTGAAAAAGCATTAGAAAAAGGTGCTTTGGCATTGTTTGGCGAGAAGTATGGTGATACGGTTCGTATGGTCCAATTCGGAAAATCAAAAGAATTATGTGGCGGAACACACGTAAAAAACACCAACGACATTTGGCATTTTAAAATCACTTCAGAAAGTGCAATCGCTTCAGGAATTAGAAGAATTGAAGCCTTAACTTTTGATGCTGTTGAAGGTTATTATTTACAGGGAGAAAAGAATTATAATTTATTAAAGTCTGCCATGAAAAATCCTCAAAATCCTGTAAAATTTGTGGAGCAGTTACAAGACGAAAATACTTCATTAAAAAAACAAATTGAAGTATTATTAAAAGACAAAGCAAAAGGATTAAAAGCTTCGTTAAAATCTGATGTTGAAGAAATAAATGGCATCAATTTAATTGCTCAAAAAATTGATTTAGACCAGAACAGCCTAAAAGATTTGGCCTTTGAATTAGGTAACGAAATTGATAATTTATTCTTTTTCGCAGCAACATCAAACGCAAAAGACAAAGCGATGTTAACTTGTTATATTGCTAAAAATTTAGTTGCAGATAAAGGATTAAATGCTGGACAAGTTGTTCGTGAATTAGGAAAATTAATTCATGGCGGCGGTGGCGGTCAACCTTTCTTTGCTACTGCTGGCGGAAAAAACCCTGGAGGAATACCTAAAGCATTAGAGAAAGTAAAAGAGTATCTTAAATAAAAAACATCTTACTTTTAATAATATAAAGTCTAATTTTATGCGACCCTGAAACAAGTTCAGGGTGACGAAAACTATGAAATTCAGAACTCAAATATCAATAAAAAACAAATATAATAATCTAATAGACCACACATCTAACATACTATTATTCGGCTCTTGTTTTACAGAGAATATCGCGAACAAACTCAATTATTTTAAATTCAACAATTCTATAAACCCTTTTGGAATCTTATTTCATCCAAAAGCAATAGAAAAATTAATTCTGAATGCAATCAGTCAAAAAGAATATATTGATGATGATGTGTTCTTTCACAACGAACGTTGGCATTGTTTTGATGTACATTCTGAGTTAAGTAATGTTTCAAAAGAAGAATTATTATTGAATTTAAACGCTATAATCTCTTCAACAAACAAACAAATAAACGACTCCACACATCTCATAATTACATTGGGAACTTCTTGGGTTTATCGACATATTGAAACTGATAAAATTGTAGCAAACTGTCATAAAATTCCACAAAAAAAGTTTTTAAAGGAATTATTGTCTGTTGATGAAATTGTTGGAAGTTTAGACACAATAGTTAGTTTAGTTAAAAGCATCAACCCTAAAGTTGAAATCATTTTTACGGTTTCTCCTGTTCGGCATTTAAAAGATGGCTTTACTGAAAACTCGTTAAGTAAAGCGCATTTAATTGCTGCAATTCATCAAGTTATAGAGCAAAAAAATTATACCCATTATTTTCCTTCATTTGAAATTATGATGGATGATTTACGCGATTATCGTTTTTACAAATCTGATATGATTCATCCAAACGAAACGGCTATTGAATATATTTGGGAGCAATTCAAAAGCACATGGATTGATGCAACATCATTCGATTTAATGCAAGAAATTGATACTATTCAAAAAGGACTTCTACACAAGCCTTTTAATGAATATTCAGAGCAACATCAACAATTTTTAAAGAAATTACAGTTGAAAATCGGTTTTTTTAAAACGCATCACAATATTACTTTCTAAAAAAATCAATAATGAAAGATTAACCAACAAACTGATCAACATCTTGCCAAGGACCGCCATTTATAACGTCTAATCCCTTGTCAGTTAAGAAATTAGTTGCCTGCCCGCTACGTGCGCCACTTCTGCAAACTGCAATAATAGAATCTCCAAGTGCTTTAATTTCTTCAACTCTTTCTGGAATAGTATCCAATACAATATTCAAAGATCCAGGAACATGTCCATCTTCATATTCAGCAACTGTTCTCACATCAACTACAATTGCTCCTTTCGCTAAATATTCTTGTATTTCGTCTTCCATCTTGTTTTTTCGTTTAAATAAATTAAAAAATCCCATTGTATAATTTTTTGCAAAATAAAGAAGAAATTTCTAATTCTAACGCAACATTTGATACAAACTTAATTTGCTTTAATCAAACGCATTCCGTTTTCAATCAATTTTTTGTTTTTTGATGTTCCTGTTAAATATTCAAAAACCTCTTTTTCTAAGTTTGAATTTGATTGAAATATTAATTCAAAAATCTCTAAAGGCAATAACCAATCTTCTTTATAATCAGTTTTTAGGAGTTCGAAAATTTCAATTAACCTTTCTTGAGAAACTTCTTTTAGATTTCTTATATCTCGAACTTGTTGATACAAATCAAACAGCCTTAATTCCTTTTCTGAATATTGAATTTTAATCGTTTTCTCTTTTGACACTTCTGAAGTGTCTTCAAAAGAATTTAAGGATGCTGAGCCAGAAAATCCTGAAACAATTTCTTTTCCTACTGCCATATCATAAACACCCCATTCTGGTTTAAAAAGAAAATCGTTCTTATAAGTAACGGTACAGTTTTTAAACGATATTAAAATAATTTTCCCTTGTAAATTTCGTTGACCTGTTATTATTTCGCCCGTAACTATTACGCCATTTTCAAATTCTAATTTTATTTGTTTCCCTTCATAAATTCCATAGGCGTATAAATCTCTAGGAGACATATCTTCAATAGCTAAATTGATTCCTTTCAACTTACCAATGGGCGTTCCATATCCTTCAGTATGATATTCAATTCCGTGTCCAATCAATTCTTTTTCTCGGTAAGATAATGCAGTTGACCCAATCGTTTGAATATAAACGGCCTCTCCATTTTCTACAATCACATTACTAAATACGCCTGATATTTGAATACCAGTACTCAATTCTAGTGTCCCAATACTTTTGGATTGAATTAATTTATTCACACTACTTAATCCGCCAGTTCTAATTGCCATCGTATTGGCAAACTGATTCAATACTAAACTTAAATAAGAAAAATCTGGCGTTACATATAATTGCGGTTGTGGTTTTGTAATATCGAAACTTACTTGCGCAACTTCAACATTATAAGGTGACTTTTTAACCTCTTCTTTCAAACACCATTCACTTTCGCCAATGGAGGATAATAGACCAGCTCCATAAATTTTTGGGTTCTTTACCTCGCCTATTAATCCGTATTCAACCGTCCACCAATGCAAGTTTCTTATTTGAGCCATTTCAGATAATTCGCCCATGTTATTTTGAATATCAACTACGCTCTTTTGAGCAGATTCAATTTCTTCTGAAGTAGAATTTGGGTTTTCTTTTAAAATAGATAATTTCCGAATTGCTTCATACAAATCATAATCCTCTTTTGATGAAATTGCTTTAGATCCAATTTCCCCAAACCGTCTTAAATATTCGGCATATTCTGGATTTGCAATAATTGGCGCATGACCAGCAGCTTCATGAATAATATCTGGAGCTGGTGTGTATTCAATATGTTCTATGGTGCGCATATCACTTGCTACAACCAACACATTATATGCTTGAAATTCCATAAAAGCATTCGGCGGAATAAAACCATCAACTGAAACTGCCGCCCAGCCAATATCAGACAAAATTCGATTCATGCCTTCCATTCTTGGAATTTGGTCTATCGTAATTCCAACCTTATCTAAACCTTCAACATATGATTGATGCGCAACCTTTGATAAATAATCAATATTCATTCGCATAACATAACGCCAAACTGCATGATTTTGGGCTGTATATTCATCATAAGGTTGTTTTACAATAAATTTATGTAGATGTAATGGTAACTTCTTGGTTACTTTATTTAATTGGAATTGCGTGCTCATATCATTTTTTGATGGAGTAAAGTTACACTTTTTGAAACTCAAAAAAAGAAGTTAACTGTTAAATATTGAACATAAAAAAAGCCTCCAAGTTTAATAAAACGGATACTTTTTTAATTTTTTAAAAAACTAAATTTAAGCATTCATTGCTTGTGTAATTAAACCATAACTTTCAGTCGCTTTAGATCTTTCGGTATAATCTAATGCGGTTAAACCTTTGCCTGATCTTGTTTTTAACTTTGCGCCTCTAAATAATAATAGTTGTACAATCTCAACTTTGTTTTGACGCGCGGCAAACATTAACTTTTATTATGTTAAAATTTACTTTTAGAAATCCTTTTTAACAACTTTTGCTAAGTAATAAGTTTTGTATCTTTGCAAGCCACAACTACAATTGAATATTTAATATGAATAAGAAAGTTATCTTAATGATTTTGGATGGATGGGGAACTTCGCCCGATCCAAAAGTTTCAGCTATTGATCATGCAAAAACACCTTTTATTGATTCACTTTACACCAAATATCCAAATGCTGCTTTAAGAACCGATGGGCTACATGTTGGTTTACCGGAAGGACAAATGGGAAATAGTGAAGTTGGGCATATGAATTTAGGAGCTGGACGCATTGTTTATCAAGATTTAGCAAAAATAAATTTAGCCGTTGAAAACAATACTTTAGGTAAAGAACAAGTATTATTAGATGCTTTTAAATATGCAAAAGACAACAATAAAAATCTTCACTTTTTAGGCTTATTAAGTAATGGTGGCGTGCATTCTCATACAAATCATTTAAAAGGATTGATTGATGCGGCAAACGAATATGGCGTTCAAAATTCATTTATTCATGCGTTTACTGATGGAAGAGATGTAGATCCAAAATCTGGAAAGATATATATTGCTGATATTGAAAATCATATTAAAAACACAAATACAAAACTAGCAACTATTACGGGTCGTTATTATGCCATGGATCGTGATAACAGATGGGAACGCATTAAGATTGCTTATGATGGAATTGTAAATGCAATTGGTAAAAAAACAACCAATGCTACAGAAACCATTCAACAAAACTATAACAATAACATTACAGATGAATTTTTAAAGCCTATTATTTTAACTAAAAACGAACAGCCAATTGCTACGATTAAAGACGATGATGTAATTGTGTTTTTTAATTTCAGAACCGATAGAGGAAGAGAGTTGACAAATGCTTTGAGCCAAAATGATTTTCATGAACAGAATATGCATAAACTGAATTTATATTATGTAACCATGACAAATTATGATGATTCTTTTAACGGAATTAAAGTAATCTTCAACAAAGATAATTTAACCGAAACTTTAGGGGAAATTTTAGCGAAGAACAATAAGAAACAAATCAGGATTGCAGAAACAGAAAAATATCCACATGTAACTTTTTTCTTTTCTGGCGGACAAGAAGCACCGTTTGAAGGAGAATCTAGAATCTTACGAAACTCACCTAAAGTAGCAACCTACGATTTACAACCTGAAATGAGTGCTTATGAATTGCGTGATGCTTTAATTCCAGAATTGGAAAAAGGAGACGTTGATTTTGTGTGCTTAAATTTTGCAAATGGCGATATGGTTGGGCATACCGGAATTATGGATGCCGCAATTAAAGCCTGTGAAGTGGTTGATAAATGTGTAAAAGATGTGGTTACAACTGCATTAGATAATGGCTACACAACACTGTTAATTGCCGATCATGGAAACTGTGAAACGATGATAAACCCAGATGGAAGCCCACATACTGCGCACACCACAAATCCTGTCCCAATTATTTTAATCGACAAAGATTTAAAAGAAATTAAGGATGGTGTTTTGGGCGATATGGCACCAACAATTCTAAAATTAATTGGCGTAGAACAACCAAAAGCAATGACGAGACATTCGTTAGTATAAAAAGAACTATGATACAAATTAAAACCAAAGCAGAAATTGAATTGATGCGCGAAAGCGCACTCATCGTTTCTAAAACTTTAGGTATGCTTGCAAAAGAAGTAAAACCTGGAGTTACCACATTACAATTAGATAAATTAGCAGAAGAATTTATTAGAGAACAAGGAGCAATTCCTGGTTTTTTAGGTTTATATGACTTCCCAAATACTTTATGTATGAGTCCGAATGAACAAGTGGTTCATGGCTTTCCGAATAAAGATGTTTTGGTTGAAGGAGATATTATCTCTATTGATTGTGGTGCGTTAAAAAACGGATTTTATGGTGATCATGCCTACACTTTTGAGGTTGGAGAAGTATCTGAAGAAACAAAAAAATTATTACAGGTTACCAAAGAAAGTTTATATGTTGGTATTCGCGAATTAAAAGCAGGAAACCGAGTTGGAGATGTTGGTTTTGCGATTCAAAATTATTGCGAAACTAGAGGTTACGGGGTTGTTAGAGAATTAGTAGGTCATGGTTTAGGTCGTGAAATGCACGAAGATCCTGAAATGCCAAATTATGGAAAACGTGGTCGTGGTAAAAAATTTAAAGAAGGAATGGTTGTCGCTATTGAGCCAATGATTAATGCTGGAACACATAAAATAAAACAACATAACGATGGTTGGACCATCACTACAGAAGACAATAAAATGAGCGCTCATTTTGAACACGATGTAGCAATTATTAATGGCAAACCAGAGATCTTATCAACCTTTAAATATATTTATGATGCGTTGGGTATTGTGAGTGATGAGGAAGATGAATTTAGACGTTAGAGTTATAACGCAGAGTTTCACAGAGAAACACAGAGATACGCGGAGAACATGGAAAGTAAACTAACAGAAAAAATTATTGGAGCTGCCATAGAAGTACATCGTACTCTTGGTCCTGGTTTATTAGAATCGGCTTATCAGGAGTGTTTGCTTTTTGAATTAAGATCGAATGGCTTAATGGTTGAAAAAGAAAAAGCGCTCCCAATTGTTTACAAAGACATTAAATTAGACCATGGATATAGAATTGATTTGTTAGTGGAAAACAAAATTGTTTTAGAACTTAAAACTGTTGAGTCATTAACTGATGTACATACAGCTCAAGTTCTTACTTATTTAAAACTCGGAAATTATCCCATTGGCTTACTTATCAATTTTCATACAAAACTTTTAAAAAACGGATTAAAAAGATATATCAATACACCTCTGTGAACCTCCTTTTTCTCAGCGTATCTCTGTGAAACAACTTATGAAGTTATTCAAAACCATATTAAATAGTATTCCAAGACCTCTTTTAATCAAGTTGAGTTATTTGGTGCGCCCATTTATTGCTTTAACTCTAAAAGGATCTAAATACACCGATCCTATTGACGGTAAAAGTTTTCGTAAGTTTTTACCTTATGGTTACGAAACACAGAGAGAAAATGTATTGTCTCCAAGCACATTATCTTTAGAAAGACATCGGTTATTATGGTTGTATTTAAAAAATGAAACTGATTTTTTTACTGCTGATAAAAAAGTATTACACTTTGCTCCAGAACAAGCATTTTACAAACGCTTCAGAAACATGAGAAATCTAGACTATACTACTACCGATTTAAATTCACCTTTAGCAGATGTAAAAGCAGATATTTGTGATTTACCTTTTGATAATGAATCCTTCGATTTTATTTTTTGTAATCACGTATTAGAGCATATTCCTGACGATACAAAAGCAATGCAAGAATTATATCGTGTGTTAAAAAAGGGTGGAATGGGAATTTTTCAAATCCCACAAGATTTATCTAGAGCAACAACTTTTGAAGACGATTCCATTACCGATAAAAAAGAACGCGCAAAAATATTTGGACAATATGATCATGTTCGTATTTATGGGCGTGATTATTTTGATAAATTGAGAAGTATCGGTTTTAAAGTAGAAGAAATTGACTATTCAAGTAATCTATCTTCAAAAGAAATTGAAAGATTCTGTTTGGTAAAAGGAGAAATATTGCCGGTTTGTTTTAAGTAATAGTTCCACGCTCGCAATAACAAATCAACTCGAATCCTATTAAAACTAATTTATAAATACTGTTTGAGTCTCTCCATTTTTATCAATATAGACAAGATACACTTTTAATTCAGTATGATTTTTTAAGAAATTTACAGTATTATCAAACCCCATTGCCATAAAAGCGGTAGCATATCCATCAACATCTGCACAATCTAACGCTGAAATTACGGTGGCACTTAATAAATCGCTTTCTGTTGCATAACCAGTAGCTGAATTGATTGTGTGCACAAACTTTCTTCCTTTTTTATCGATTTTAAACTTTCTGTAATTCCCAGAAGTTGCCATTGATTTATTTTTTAACTCAACCGTTTTTTCATAGGTTCTTGTACCATCAATATTTGGATCTTCAATAGCAACTCTCCAAAAATTCTTTTTTTGATTTACTCCTTTGGCTCTAACTTCGCCACCTAATTCAATTAAATAATTTGAAATATTTTTACTTTCTAAAAAACGTCCAATTACATCAATTCCATATCCTTTGGCAATCGCATTAAAATCAAAATATATTTCTGGGTTCTCTTTTATAATTTTATCACCCAACAACTTCACTTTGTCAAACCCAACATATTGCATCAACGAATCTATTTTAATTGAATCTAGATCTCTAATGGCTTTTTCAGGACCAAAACCCCAAGCATTTACTAAATTCCCAACTGTTGGATCGAAGTAACCATTAGTTTCATTAAAAATTCGCTGTGATTTTGTAAACACTTCTTTAAATAACTTATCAACTACAACTGTGGTATCTCCTCTATTTATCTTAGAAATGTCAGAATTTACCATATAAGTAGACAGCGATTTATTCACCAAATAAATAAGGCTGTCGATTTGTTTTGTGTAATTCTGTTGCTTAACTGACTGATAACTAATATTAAAAGTGGTTCCGAAAGCATTACCAGAAATTGATTTATACTTTGTTTTTTCTTCTGAACAAGAAGTAATAAATAACAATATAATTACAAAAAAAATATTTCTCATTTTACATAATTTTTAAAGTCAAAACAAAATTACTATTAATTCTTTGTTAAAAATCATCATTAAATAATATTATGCTATGAAGTACGTTACTTTTTTAATAACTTTGTACAACTCTAAAAAAACTTACTTTTATGAAAAAACTATTTTTATTATCACTTACCGTAGCTTTACTATCATCATGTGTTTCTCAAAAGAAATATTCTGATTTAGAAACTAGCCACAACAAATCCAAACAAGACTTGGTAAATACAAAAGCCGATTTGCAAAAATGTTTAATTAACAAAGACGTAAACTCTAATAAAGTTACCTCTTTAGAAAATCAAGTTGCTTCTTTACAAGAGGATAAGAAACACTCTTTGCAACAAGTTGAAAACTTAACAGTTTTAACACAATCGTCTTCAGACAATATTAAAACTGTAATTGCTCAATTGAGTAAAAAAGACAAGTATATTAATGGAATTCGTGAGGCGATGACGCAAAGAGATTCTATTAATTTAGCCATTAAATATCAGTTAACTAAAGAATTGACTAATGGAATACAGGATGAAGATATTACAATTGATGTTGAAAAAACTGTAGTTTACATTTCTATTGCTGATAAATTATTATTCAACAGTGGAAGCACAACTGTGTCTGAAAGAGCAAAAGAAATCTTAGGAAAAGTAGCTACTGTAATTTCATCACGTCCAGGAATGGAAGTACAAGTTGAAGGTTATACAGATGATGTGCCAATTAGCAGAAAAGACATTAAAGACAATTGGGACTTAAGTGTAAAGCGTGCAACTGCAGTTGTAAGAGTTTTACAAAACGACCATGGTGTAGATCCTAAGCGTTTAATTGCTGCTGGAAGAAGTGAATACGTTCCTTTAGAAACAAATGATACTGCTGCTGGAAGAGCGGCAAACAGAAGAACAAGAATTGTAATCTTACCTAGATTAGAAGAATTCTTCGAAATCTTAGAACAAAAACCTTGATAGAAATATCTTGAAATAATTTAAAGCCTATTCAGTAATGAGTAGGCTTTTTTTTAGCCTGATTTTACGTATTTTTACGATTCCTAGCTAAAATAAACACTATAAAAATCAAATCTTTACTTTTGTGTATTGCTATTGGCAGTATATGTTATTCACAAACGCAGATACTTATGACGCTCATCTACAAGAGAACAAACAACCTATCGGCACTACACAGGTTCAAACTATAACCACATCACCCAGTGGTTCATTTAATAAGGTTTTCACAAAAGACATTACAAATACAATTTCAATTACAGGAGTTACAGGAATTAACTTTGATTTAAACTTCGCATTTTCTATATCGTTGTACCACTGAGCCAATTTAGTCATAGCAATATTTTTATCTGCTAATTAATATGCGCTTACAAACATATTATTATTCATTAAATAGCACCTCTAATGTTTCTTTATATTTTTTAAATCCAGAAAGGTTATGATGCGTTCCTTTTTCAATTACAATAAATCTTGTGTTTTTTTTATTTGAATAATTATAATACTTCTCAGAAAATTTAAGAGGAACTAACCAATCCTTTAACCCGTGAAAAATAAGAGTTGGCACTTTTACTTTTTCAACAAACTTATAGGTTTCAAACTTGAATTTTAGAATTTTGGAATAGGGTAAAATTGGTAATTTATTTCTTGTAAACTGCTAAAAGTAGCCTCCACTATTAATTGTTTTGGGTTATTATTTGCGGCAACAAAGGTGGCGAATGTTCCGCCAAGAGATCGCCCATAAACAACTATGTTTTTTTCGTTGTAGGTTTCCTTTAAATAATCATAAGATAACTGGGCGTCTTTATACATCAACACTTCTGTTCTTTTTCCAGAACTTTTACCATAACCTCTGTAATCCATCACAAAAACATCATAATTGTATTTGGTTAGTTCAGCAGCTATTGCGCCCCAACGTTTTAAATTTCCGGTATTCCCGTGGAAATAAAGAATGACTCCTTTTGAGTTATCAACTTTAAAATGAAGTGCATTAAGTAGTGCATTATCAGTTGTTTTTAGGTTGACTTCTTCAAACTTTTGACCAAAATAATAACTATAGTTATGAGTTATTTTTTTTGATCTAAATGTAATAGATTCCTGAAAAAAATAAAACCCCAACAGAATTATAACATAAAGAACGATTAGAATTAAGACAATTTTTTTAACCATTTTTTACACTTCGTTTTCTTTTACTTCTGTTAAAAGCAATACTGGTTTTCTCTCGATCAATTTCTTCAAATGGTTTTGATTTCAATATCTCTTTTAATGCTCTATGATATCCTTCAAAATTGTGTAAATTTTTATGTCCGCCACCAATTATTGGGTACATTCTTGTATGCTTTGGGTTAATCTTAGAAAGTTTAATGCTTGATTTCATAGGGATTACTCGATCGTTAGTTCCATGAATAATTTTTATCGGGCATTCAACATATTTCATCCATTTATAGGTTGGCATAGAAAAACGCAGAACCAAACCTGTTGGCAAAAAAGGCAAATAACGTTTTACATTGTTAGAAATACTAAAATATGGGCATGCTAAAATCAACATTCTGGGTTTATTCATTGAAGCAACCTTAGTTGCCAACCCTGTTCCTAAAGAACGCCCATAAACAATAATGTATTTCTCATCAACCTTTTCCTTTATTTTATCATAAATTAACAAAGCATCATCTTTCATGGTTTGTTCGGTACGCTTGCCTTTGCTTTTTCCAAAACCACGATAATCCATCATAATAACATCCCAACCATGTACGGTAAAATCAACTGCAAACTTGCCCCAGCCTTTTATACTTTTTGAATTTCCTTTTAAATAAAAAACGACTCCTTTTGGATTCTCCGTTTTAAAATGCAGTCCGTTAATAAGCACATCATTATGTAGTTTGAAATTATATTCATCAACTACTTGATTTTTATATTGAAAAATAAAATTTTCTGGTAATTTTTCTGGCTTGAAAATTAACTTATCTTGAATAAAATAAAAAAGAATACTTAAAACAGCAAAACTGATTAAAGAAATTATTAAGATATTGATCCAATTCATTAAGAGTATAATTTAGACCAAGATACTCTTTTAATTTAAATTCATTTCAATAACTTGAATGCCATTATATTCTAGTAAGTATTCTTCGCCTTTTAAAATAGGTTTCGAATTATCTTCTGAATTTGCCAATCCAACACCGCCATATAAAATTTTCGCATCATGTTCACGCGCATGAACTTTAAAAGTTTCCATCCAAATCACATCATAATTATTCGGGTTTTCGGGAAGTAAGGTTGCTTTTACTATTACAAAAAAACGTTGATTTTTTTTGTCGGTACAAACGTATTGAGGTTGTTTTCCTAATTTACTTTCAATAGCAATAAACTCAAATCCGCGTTTTTCTAAATCCTTCCCTACAATATTCATTGCCAAATAATGCAGTTCTTGTTTGGTCAATTCTTTTGACATCTTATTTTTTCTTATTGCGCTTATTGTAGTTTTTATCGCCTCTGGTTTTAGGTTTTTTGTACTTTTTGGCAATCAACCTTCGGTAAGAACCACCTTCGTTTGTTTGACTATTTTTTTCACTTTTTTCATGAAAAGCTTCACCAAAAGTTTCTCTATTTTTTCTTTTATGTGGATTGTTTCTTTCCTCTTCTTTCGGTTGTTCTTCTGGTGTTAATAGTTCCGATATTTCTACTTCAGCAGGAAATTCTAGCAAAGGAATTTTAGTATCCATCAACACTTCAATATCTAATTTAGCAGTTTGTTCTTTTTCTGTTGAAAATAAGATTGATTTTCCTTCTTTCTCTGCTCGACCTGTTCTACCAATTCTATGCATGTAATTTTCGGGGAAATCCGGCGTGTCAAAATTAATTACATGGCTAATTTCATCTAAATCCAACCCACGCGCCATTACATCGGTAGCCACTAAAATTCTATTTTCACCTGCGTCAAATTGTTTGATGGAGCGGATTCTATAATTCTGCGTTTTGTTGGAATGAATTACACACAATTCATCATTATAACGTTCGTTTAACGCATCAAATAATCGATCGGCACCTCTCTTGTTCGAAACAAATACTAATACTTTACTAAACGTTTCTTTATCTTCTAGTAAATGAGAAACCAAATTCACCTTGGTGTAAAAATTCTCTACATTATAAGATGCTTGCGAAATATTATCAAGCGGAGTACCACTTAAAGCAATTGATATTTTTGTCGGATTCTTAAAATAATCGGTAATTAACATATCAACATCTTCTGTCATCGTTGCAGAAAACATAATATTCTGACGACGCTCTGGCAAGATTTCAAAAATATTCATCAACTGAAAACGGAAACCTAAATCTAACATTACATCTACCTCGTCAATTACTAATTTTTGAATTGACTTCATTTTTAAGGCTCTGCTCAAAGCTAAATCGTACAAACGTCCAGGCGTTGCAACAACAATATCACAACCTTGTGCAATGGCTTGTTTTTGTGTATTGATATTGGTTCCTCCATAAACGCCCAACACACGAACGTTGATGTACTTTGCCATTTTTTCTATCTCTTCAACTACTTGAAGTACCAATTCACGTGTTGGCACCATCACCAAAACTCTTGGGGTTTCTTGTTTCGAGAATTTTAAATCTCGCAAAATAGGTAACATATACGCAAAGGTCTTTCCTGTTCCTGTTTGTGCAATACCAACCATATCTTTTCCTGAAAGAATTACAGAAAAAGATTGCTCTTGTATAGGTGTAGGTTGTGTAAACCCTAAATCGTCAATTGCATACTGCAATTGATTGGTTAAATTCAATTCTTGGAACGTACTCATTGCTATAATTTTGGCAAAGATAGGTGTTATTTATTGATAACTAACAGTTACAACTTTCAAACCATATTGATCTTTCAAACAAAAACCCAACACATTGTGCTGGGTTCTATTTTATAATTTAATTCTTTGACATCACTTCGCCATAATCAGTGTGAGATACTATATTAATGGAGGTTATCGCTTATCCACCAAAGTCGTCAAATCGAATATTTTCATCTGCAATACCAAAGTCTTCACCCATTTTTTGAACTGCTTGATTCATTAATGGTGGTCCACAGAAATACAATTCTAAATCTTCTGGTGCTTCATGTAAATCTAAGTAATTTTCAATCACACAATTGTGAATAAATCCAACAAAACCATCTCCTGCTTCATCATGAATATCTTTTTTGGCTGTCCAGTTATCTGCCTCTGTTGGGTCAGACAATGCAATAAAGAATTTGAAATTTGGGAAATCTTTTTCTAGCGCTCTAAAGTGTTCTATATAAAACAATTCTGCTTTAGAACGTCCACCATACCAATACGTTACTTTACGTCCGGTTTTTAAAGTTCTGAATAATTCATATAAATGCGAGCGCATTGGTGCCATTCCAGCACCACCACCAACATATAACATTTCTGCCTCAGACGTATTGATAAAGAACTCGCCATAAGGCCCAGAAATTGTTACTTTATCTCCTGGTTTTTGATTGAATATATAAGAAGATGCGATTCCTGGGTTTACATCCATCCAGCCACCTTTTGCTTTATCAAAAGGAGGTGTTGCAATACGAACATTCAACATAATTTTTCTTCCTTCAGCAGGATATGAAGCCATAGAATAGGCTCTTTCAACCGTTTCGTTATTTTTCATAACCAAAGGCCACAATCCGAATTTCTCCCAATCACCTTTAAATTTATCAGGCTCTCCTGGATGCTCTTCTGGATGTGCGGTTACATCCATATCAGCATATTTAATTTCGGTATTTGGAATTTCAATTTGAATATATCCTCCTGCTTTATATCCCATATCTTCTGGGATTTCAACAATAAATTCTTTAATAAATGTAGCTACATTGTAATTTGATACTACGGTCGCTTCCCATTTCTTAATTCCAAATATTTCTTCAGGAATAGAAATATCCATGTCTTGTTTTACTTTAACTTGACAAGATAAACGTACTCCTTCTTTTAATTGTTTTCTATTAAAATGAGGTGTTTCTGTTGGTAATGCTTCACCTCCACCTGAATTTACATGACATTCGCACTGAACACATGTTCCTCCTCCACCACAAGCTGATGGTAAAAATATTTTTTGAGCACTTAACGTGGTTAATAAACTATCTCCAGAAGAGACTTCAATAACTCTTTCTCCATTTATAGTAATTTTTACAGGACCAGATGGAGATAGTTTTTGTTTTACAACTAATAACAACCCAACCAATACTAAAGTAATCAATAAAAACGCAACGACTGTTATTACTACTGTTCCGCCTGTACTTGCTGCTAATATCATTTATTCGTTCGTTTTTTAATTATCGATTTGTTTAACTTCTTCCTTAATTTTTTCAATCACGGTTTGTGACATTTCATCACCTTTAACGCTATCTCCACCTCCGGTTAACATCCCTCCAAAACTCATAAAGCCAATTGCCATTAAACCTGTAATAATAAATGTGATTCCCAATCCTCTTAATGCAGGTGGTACATTTGAATATCTAATTTTTTCGCGAATGGCAGCAATTGCTAAAATGGCTAAAAACCAACCAATTCCTGAACTGACTCCGTAATTAAATGCCAATCCTAAAGATTGTATTTCTCTAGATTGCATAAATAATGAGCCTCCTAAAATTGCACAGTTTACTGCTATCAATGGCAAGAAAATACCTAATGAATTGTATAATGAAGGTGAAAATTTTTCAACAACAATTTCTACCAATTGTACCATAGTAGCAATCGTTGCTATAAACATGATAAATGATAAGAAACTTAAATCGTAATCTGCATATTCTTCTCCTAACCAAGATAATGCGCCTGGTTGTAAAAGGTATTGGTCTAATAACCAGTTTAATGGTACTGTAATTGCTAATACAAAAATTACTGCAGCACCCAACCCAACTGCTGTTGCTACTTTTTTAGATACTGCTAGGTAAGAACACATTCCAAGGAATGTAGCAAATACCATGTTGTCTATAAATATTGATTTGAAAAATAACTCTATATGTTCCATTTTATATTGGTTAAGGGTTAAGGGTTTTGGGTTAAAGTACTTTTGCCTTTTACCTAAAACCTTTTACCATTTTTAATGATCTTCTATTAATGCTTCATTTTTATTTCGTTGTATCCATATAATAAGACCTAACGTAATTAGAGCCATTGGCGCCAATAACATAAACCCGTTATTTTCATATCCGTATGCATACACTCCCGTTTTTTCGATGGAATCTCCTAGTACTTTGTAGCCTAATAAAGTTCCTGCACCTAATAGTTCTCTAAAGAACCCTACAATAATTAGAATAACACCATAACCAGCAGCGTTTCCTATTCCATCAAGAAATGAACGCCAAGGCTTGTTTGCCAATGCAAAGGCTTCAAAACGCCCCATAATAAGACAGTTGGTAATAATCAACCCTACAAAAACTGATAAGGTTTTACTCAATTGGTATGCAAATGCTTTCAATACTAAATCAACTATAATTACTAATGTTGCAACAATAATAAGTTGCACAATAATTCTAATTTTCGAAGGAATAATATTTCGCATTAATGAAATAACTACATTCCCTACTCCTAATACAAATAATACGGCTATTGCCATTACAATTGAAGCTTCGAGTTCTGCTGTAATTGCCAATGCAGAACAAATACCTAATACTTGAATTGTTACTGGGTTATTATCTGTTAATGGATCTGTTATTAAATTACTGTCTTTAAAAAGTCCCATATATTAATTCTTTTTTAAATGTATAAAATAAGATGAATACACTTTTAGTTCTGATATAATCATTGCCGAAACACCATCACCTGTAATGGTTGATCCTGAAATTGCATCAACTTCGTTATCTGTTTTATCTTTATTTACTGGATCTGCATTACTTTTTGAAACAGCAATACCTACAAATTCTCCATTGGTATTTAATAAATGTTCACCAATAAAATCATCCATAAAAAAACGTTGATTAATGTTGGCTCCCAAACCTGGAGTCTCTGCTTTATGGTCTAAAAATATTCCTTGAACAACCATATTTTCATCCATAGCAACATACGCCCAAATGGCATCCCATAAGCCTTTTCCTCGTATTGGAACGATATAAAATATTTTATCATCCTTTTTTCCTAAAAACAATGGAAGTTGTCTTTTGTATGATGAAACTTTTGCTGCTGCTTGTTCTTTTTTGATATCAATAAGGTATGCTTGGTCATCTACACGAACATCGTCTCCTTTAATAACCAATTGTTTTACAATATATTTAGAAAACTCTTCTGCAACTTTATCAGTAGAAGTCATTGCAACAACACCTTCTTCATTATCATTAACGCCCATTGCATACAAAATATTCTGTTGCTTTTCTAAGCGTTTATTTTCATCAATATTAGGTTTTAAAGCGGATGCTAAAAATGCCAATACTGAACCTACTACTACAACCATTACAATTGCAAACAGTATAGTATATGAGTTTTTATCTGTTCTTTTTTCCATCGTTATGCAGTTTTAACTTTTAAACGTTTAAGTCTTCGTTTTACATTTCCTTGCACCACGTAGTGGTCAATTGTTGGAGCGAACACATTCATCAATAAAATAGCTAACATCGCTCCTTCTGGATATGCTGGATTAAACACACGTATTAGTATTGAAATAAACCCAATTAAGAAACCATAAATCCATTTTCCTTTATTTGTTTGTGATGCCGTTACAGGGTCAGTCGCCATATATACAGCGGCAAATGCAAAGCCACCTAAAAGTAGATGTTGCCAAAACTCAATGTCCATCAATGCATAAAACTTACTGCTTTCATCAATAATTCCTACTGCAGTAATTTGATTGAAAATAAAGCCCATTACCAAAGCACCTATTACAGATGATAACATAATTCTCCAACTTCCAATTTTAGAGAAGATTAAGAATAAAGCTCCTGCTAAAATTAACAGGGTAGATGTTTCTCCAACCGAGCCGGGTATAAATCCGTAGAACATATCCCAGGTAGAATAAACTATTTCTTGCCCTTGCGCTAGACTTCCTAAAACGGTTTCTCCAGAAATGGCATCGGCAGTTGAACCTGCAGCAATTTCATTGGTTCTTTCAACAGCACCTGCAACCCAAACTTTATCTCCACTCATCCACGTTGGATACGCGAAGAATAAAAACGCACGAATTAATAAGGCTGGATTTAGAATGTTCATTCCTGTTCCACCAAATACTTCTTTACCTATTACAACTCCGAAGATTACTGCAACGGTTAACATCCAAAGTGGAATATCAATCGGAACAATTAATGGAACTAACATTCCTGTTACTAAATATCCTTCTTCAATTTCGTGTCCATTTTTGATGGCGAATAAAAACTCTATTCCCAATCCAACACCATAAGAAACCAATACTAAAGGAATAATTTTAGCAAAACCAACCCAGAAGTTGGTTAAATTCCAAAACTCAGGGCTAAAAAATCCGCCTGTTATTTGTGAAATTTCTCCTGCTGAAAGATGATGCTGATATCCAGCATTAAACATTCCAAAAATCAAACAAGGAACCAATGCCATAATAACAGTGTTCATTGTTCTCTTTAAATCGTCTGCACCTTTAATATGCCCACCTGAATGTGTAGTTTCATTCGGAGTGTATAAAAAGGTATGGAATCCGTTAAACAACGGAGCCATTTTTGTACCACTATATTTTACCTTTAGACTATGTAATTTATCTTTTAAAGCCATAATTATCCGATCTCTTTAATCATTAAGTCCAACCCTTTTCTAATAATTTCTTGATGTGGTTGTTTAGATACGCATACAAATTCTGTTAAAGCAAAGTCTTCCGGCGCTACTTCATACATTCCTAATTGCTCCATTTCGTCCAAATCTTGATACATACAAGCTTTTAAAATTTGCAGTGGAAAAATATCTAAAGGAAATACTTCTTCATATTTACCGGTTAACACAAATGCTCTATGTTCTCCATTCGTATTGGTATCTAAATCGTATTCTTTTTTTGGAGTTAACCAAGAAAAAGTTAATGCACGCGTTGTAGAAACTTTATTAAAAACAGGTTTATTCCAACCAAATAATTCGTAATCATTTCCTTCAGGAATCAACGTAACGGTATTGTCGTAATATCCTAAAAACCCATCTGGATTGATAGCACGACCTGTTAATACATTTCCTGTAATCAATCTAAAATTATCACTTTCTACACCAGCATCATAAATTATAGTTGCTATTTCTGATCCAATAATCGTTTTGTAATACTTTGGACTTTTCACAACTGAACCTCCAACTGCAACAATTCTTTCTGCGTTGAATTTTCCAGTCAATAACAACTCACCAATAATAACCAAATCTTGTGGCGTAACTGTCCAAACAACTTCTCCTTTATTAATAGGGTCAATCTGTGCAATTTGAGTTCCAACATTTCCTGATGGATGTGGTCCTGAAACTTTATGTAATTCAATTCCATTCAACCCTGCTAAAGGAGAATTTGAATTTGCACCTACAGAAACATGAACTTTACCTTCAGTTAATTTGCCAAGTGCAGTAATTGCCGTTTGCAATTCTGCTTCTTTTCCAGCCAATACATAATCGTAATCTGCTGTTAAGGGTGCGCTTGCATACCCAGAAATAAATATTGCTTTTGGAGCAACGGTTGGGTTTGCAATAACGTCATACGGGCGTTGTTTTACAAATGGCCAACATCCAGAAGATAATAACAAACTTTTAATGTCTTCTGCAGAAGCAGATGCTACATTCAACGTGTTATTTTCTAAATACGTTTGTTCTTTATCTGAAGTTATTTTTATTGCTAAAATTTTTCTTTTTTCACCACGTATAATTTCAGTAACTTCTCCACTAACAGGTGAAACAAACTTAATAATTTCGTTTGTTTTACTGTAAAAAACAGTTTCTCCGGCTTTCACCTTTGCACCTTCTTTTGCGACAAGTTTTGGAGTAATTCCGTGGAAATCTACGGGTAATAATGTATAAACATTACTGGCAACAGCATTAGTAGTAACTTTGGCTGCTTTACCTATCAATTTAATGTCTAACCCTTTTTTGATTCGAATGTCTATTGACATATTCTAAATTTGAATTAATTTTACTTTTTAAAAGCGGTGCAAATTTAACTAATTTCGATTTTATAGTAAAACAAATCCTAATTTATATGATGGATTAGCGTTATTTATACCGCTTCTAAATAGAAGGGTTGCATTGTCTTAAATTATAAATTATATTTGTTTCAAATAAATGAATATCAACTATGAACGAAAACAAATTAAAACTAACCGACCAATTAGCAATTGTGCGTACTCAATTAGCAAATACCAGAACTTTTTTAGCCTATTTTAGATCTAGCGTCTTCTTTTTAGCCACAGGTTTATCTATAATCCACATCAATTTTTTTGAGGACGTTCCATACTTAGGTTGGGGCTTTGTAGTTTTATCGCCAATGCTATTTATTATGGGGTATTATCGAAAAGTTGTGGTGAATAAATCTATTAATAAAATGACGCAAAGCGCAGAAAAATAATTGAGCACCTTTGAAAACTATATTCAAATAAATTATAATATCTTTCGTTATCAGATAAATGAAAAACACACTTTTATTTTTTTTTATACTACTCGGCAGTCAACTTTTTTCTCAAAACAAGGCTGATTTACAAACGCCTAACTATATAAAAACCATCATTCTAAAACCCTTAGCCACAAATAGGTATGTTCCTATTATGAGAATGGGTGAGAAGTTTATTTTATCTTTTGATGATTTAGAAGCGGATCAAAAAGAATACTACTACAAAATTGAACATTGCGATTTTGATTGGAACCCTTCAGGATTATCAGACCGTGAATACATTATTGGCTATCAAGAAGATCGTATTAGAGATTATGAAAATTCTTTTAACACCTTACAATTTTACACGCATTATTCTGTAAAATTTCCCAATAACGAAACAAAATTTAGACTGACTGGCAATTACACAATTACCGTTTATGACGAATATGATACGATCGCTTTTGTGCGTAAATTTGTATTATACGAATCTAAAGTAAATGTGGGTCTTTCAGTTCACAGAACAAGAGATTTAAGTAATTATGACACCAAACAGTACGTCGAATTTGTAATCAATCATCCAAACTTATTAATCAACAATCCATCAGAAGAAATTAAAACGGTGTTGATGCAAAACAATGATTGGAATACGGCTATGACCGATTTAAAACCTCAATTTTATAGAGGCTCTCAATTGATTTACAAACATATTGACAAAACAAATTTTTGGGCAGGTAATGAATTTAGGTATTTTGACAACAAAGGTGTTAGAGATGCTAATGTGGAAATTGCAAGAGTAGAATCAGGTCCAAATTTATACCATACCATTTTATTTACCGATGAAGAAAGAATTGACTTGCCCTATTCTTTAAACCCTGATATAAACGGGAATTTTGTAATTAGAACTATTGACGGTGGCGAAAATTCAAATATAGATGCAGATTATACGTGGGTGTTTTTCTCGTTAGAATCATTGGAAGATTTAAGAGGTAAAAAAATATACATCAACGGTAATTTTAATAATTGGCAAACCGATGACGCCTATGAAATGAAATACAATCAAGATTCTGGTTTATTTGAAGCAGTTGTATTAATGAAACAAGGGTTTTATAATTATCAATATGTAACCGTTGATGAAAGCAATAACCTCAGCAATCATGATATTGATGGTTCATTTCATTTAACTGAAAACGATTATACCGTTTTGGTATATTACAGACCCTTTGGCAGTCGTTATGATCGAGTGATAGGTTTAGGTATTGGAAAATCAGATCGCGTTTTAAATTAAAAATTATCAAGTTAAAAAAATAGCATACTTTTGTAATGTTATACTTTTAAATAGTTATGGTTCAACAGGTAACAAATGGCATTAAAATTTCTGTAGCAACAAATTTCATAGGCACTACGTACCACGATGGAAGGCTTCATTATGCTTTTGATTATCAAGTTGCCATAGAGAATCAAAGCAACGATTCTGTGCAACTATTGGCTCGACATTGGAATATTTTTGATTCTTTAAACAATATAGAAATTGTTGAAGGCGCTGGTGTTGTTGGAAAAAAACCGATATTAAAACCTGGCGAAACGCACACCTATAAATCACATTGTTTATTAACCAGTACTTTAGGTTCAATGAACGGATTTTATAGCATGGTAAATTTTACCACTACTAAAACTTTCAAAGTTCAAATTCCAACATTTCAATTATTAGCTTCTGGCGCTTTAAATTAAACTCTTTTTTTTGTTTTTCAAGAAAGAAATCCAACGGCTTTAATTGCAAAAGATGCATTAGTTGAATTAGGCTACCCTATTACCTTTTGGAATGTTTTTTATTTTGAACAGACTCAAAAACATATAGAAAATTTTGAGCGATTAACAAACGACAAAGGCGAGCGATTCATAAAAAAAATAATTTCGAAACTATCTATTGGATTGTTTATTTTCTTACCTTTTTTCACCTTGCTTTTTAAACTATTATATTATAGAAAGCACATGAATTATATGGAACATTTGGTATTTGTATTTCATACGCAAACGGTATTTTTCTTATTGCTATTAATTTATTCTGTAATTGACCTTGTATCTAATTTTGATAACTTAAGGGTGTTTACCCTTTTGTTTTTAATCTATTTATACCTCGCGCTTAAAAAATTTTACAATCAAGGACATTTTAAAACTTTTGTAAAATTTGTATTACTCAATATCGTTTATTTGAGTATTGGTTTTTTCTCATTGGTAATACTTTCGCTAATTACCTTTGTAATTAGTTAAATAACAGTAACTTTACGTGTCAAAACATCTTCATAAATAAAATGTAATTCCTTATTTTTTCTTTGGATGGAAGTGACGCTAACAGTTCCTCCTACTTTTCTATCCATCATTACATCAATTTGTTTATCGCCAACTCCAGCAGTATGATGAAATTTTAAAATATTTTCTTGGGTAAAATCATTTTCTTTTTGCCAATCTTCAAACCAATCTTTCCGCAATTTCTTCACTTCTCTATCATACAACGTAGCAGACGACCAAATTTGCGGTTCTTGTTTCATTATTTTCTGATGTTTTTTCGTTCCGTCCCAAACAAACTCTATCAACTCTAACGAGTCATTCCAATCAACAATAGTTAATGTAAACTGCTCCACACCTTTTAGGTTTATGATATTCAAGCCTTCAAAAACATCATCAATTTTTAATAATTCTTTCACTATCAACCCTCGGCTTTTTTTTATAATTACTTCTAGACGTGTGATAATAAAATCCACCATTCAACAAGCAAATCAACCTGTTTTTAGCACTCGCACCAATCCAAGTTCCTCCAGCATCGCCATCTTTTGGATAGGTAATTTCTACTTCGTCTTCAACATAAATTTTAGGCGCTTCCGCTTTTTTTCTGGCAAAAGGAACATCTCTATTAGATGTTAAAATAAAATCATTATTCTCTAAAGGAAGGAAGGTAACGGTGCACATAATTTTAAAAAATTCGTAATTAATTGCTATTCAAAAATCCACTTATTAAACTATTCACAAATATATAGCCTAATAATTCAAAATGGGGCTGAAAATTCGTAAATTTGCAATCCGAATATTTAAAACTATTTAGTCATGGCGAATGCATTTTTTAACGTACCGAAAGCAGTAAATGAAACTGTAAAATCATATGCTCCCGGAACACCAGAACGCAAAAACGTATTAGACACTTATAAAAAAATGTACAACGAAACTATTGATGTTCCGATGTATATTGGTGGAGAAGAAATAAGAACTGGAGATACAGCAACCATGTCTCCTCCACATGATCATAAACATATTTTAGGATCATATCATAAAGCTGAAAAACAACATGTAGCATTGGCAATAAGCAATGCTTTGGAAGCAAAAGATGATTGGGCAGCAATGCCTTGGGAACATCGTGCTGCTATTTTCTTAAAAGCAGCAGAATTATTGGCTGGACCATACAGAGCAAAAATGAATGCGGCAACTATGTTGGCGCAATCTAAAAACGTATTTCAAGCAGAAATTGACGCTTCTTGTGAATTGATAGATTTCTTGACATTCAACGTGCAGTTTATGACAGAGATTTACCAAAATCAACCAATATCAGATAGAGGTATTTGGAATAGAATGGAATACCGTCCACTAGAAGGGTTTGTCTATGCTGTAACTCCGTTTAACTTTACTGCAATTGCAGCTAATCTATTTGCAGCACCAGCAATGCTTGGGAATGTAGTTGTTTGGAAACCTTCGGATAGCCAAGTTTATTCTGCAAAAGTAATTGTAGATTTATTTAAAGAGGCTGGTTTACCTGATGGTGTTGTTAACGTAGTTTACGGCGACCCAGTTATGATTAGCGATGTTGTATTGAATCATAAAGATTTTACTGGATTGCATTTTACAGGATCAACCCATGTGTTTAAACATTTATGGGCGCAAATAGGAAACAACATAAACAAATATAGATCGTACCCAAGAATTGTTGGAGAAACCGGAGGAAAAGATTTTATTTGGGCGCATCCAACTTCAAATGCTGGTCAGGTTGCAACAGCAATGTCTCGTGGGTCATTTGAATATCAAGGTCAAAAATGCTCCGCTGCATCAAGAGCATATATTCCAAAAAGTATTTGGGCAGACGTAAAAAAACAATTAGTTGAAGAAGTGAATTCTATGAAAATGGGAACGCCAGAAGACACTTCTAATTTTATCAATGCAGTAATCCACGAAAGTTCTTTTGATAAAATCACTTCTTATTTAGACGCTGTTAAAAATGATACTGATGCAGAAATTTTAGTCGGTGGAAATTACGATAAATCTGTTGGATATTTTATTGAGCCAACGGTAATCGTAACATCAAACCCAAAATATACAACCATGTGTACTGAATTATTTGGTCCAGTATTAACGGTATTTGTTTATGAAGATGCTACTTGGAAAGACACGTTGAAAATGGTTGATGAAACATCAGAATATGCATTAACAGGTGCTATTTTTAGTGGAGATCGTTATGCAATTGATTATGCATCAAAAGCATTAGTAAACGCTGCAGGAAACTTTTATATAAACGATAAACCAACGGGAGCAGTTGTTGGGCAACAACCTTTTGGTGGAGCGCGTGGTTCTGGAACAAACGATAAAGCAGGTTCTATTTGGAATTTACTACGTTGGGTTTCACCAAGAACAATTAAAGAAACATTGGTTCCTCCAACGGATTATAGATATCCGTTTTTGGGAGAATAACCTATTATTATCAGAAGTAAAACACAATAACTTGTCTGTTCGAGCGACTTGCCCTGAGCGGAGTCGAAGGGAGTCGAAACAATCTTTTTAAAAATTTTAACATTATACTAAAACCTCAAAAAAATGAAACACACTCTATTATTCCTATTTGCTACCCTATTTATCTCTTGTAGTAACGATGATGACAAAAAAACAGATTATACTGCAGAAAATGAAGCCGAAATTGTTGCATATATTGCCGACAATAATTTAACTGCTCAAAGAACTTCTTCTGGTTTGTATTATGTAATTGATACTGCTGGAAACGGAGCGCAACCAAATTCAACATCAAATGTTACCGTTGCATACAAAGGTTATTTTACAAATGGAAGTGTATTTGACCAAAGTGATGCCAATGGTATTTCTTTCGGTTTACAACAAGTAATACAAGGTTGGACAGAAGGTATCCCTTATTTTAAAGAAGGTGGAAATGGAATATTATTAATTCCTTCTCATTTAGGATACGGAAGTTCTGGTAGAGGGAGTATTCCTGGAGGTGCTGTCTTAATTTTTGATGTTGATTTGATTTCTGTGAATTAAGGTTTACAAATTATATCCAATAGAAAACATAAATATTCTGGGCATAATATATGTTCTGGAATCAGAAATAATATAACTGTTAAAACTATTGCTGTTTTTAAACTGCACATCAAAAATATTTTGAGCATCTATTTTAAAACTCCACGCACTATCTTCTTTTCTGTATGATAATGTTGAATTACCTATTTGATACGTGTTTTTTTGGTTGAAGTCCTTATTTTGATACTTATAATAACTATAATCAAAAGAGAAAATAAAACCATCTAAAAAATCGTAATCAATTGTTACAAAAGGTTCATTTGTTGTGAATTTTGATGTGCTATTGCTCGAAGTGTAATTTCCTACACTCATTTTATAACCAATTTCGATAGTAGGAAAATTATCGTACAAGGTTTTTGCTGAAATGTTCCAAGAAGTATTTCTATTGGCGTTTTCAAAAGTGATGGCATCTATACTTTGCAAATAATTGGTGTCGCTATAATTAATTCCTAATTGATAATTTATATTTTTAATTTTCTTTCTAAGGTTGCCATAAACATTCCATCTAGTTTCAGGGTTGTCATATAAAAAAGAAGTTAAAACTTGATTTACTCCATTAAACTGAACATCGTTTTGAATTCCTTTAATTTTTTTTGTGAAACGAATTCCAGTATATAGCATTAGACCTCTATAGATACCAAATCTACTATATCTCAAATTTGCTGTATGAAATAATTCGTTTTCTAAATTTTCATTTCCTATAAATACAGAATTATACGAACGCAAAACAGCTTGATTCGCAAATTTTGAAGCATCAGAAAATGACGTTTTTAATTGATAATTTAGTCGTATTTTTTTTGATGAACTAAATTCAATTTTCGATAAAAAATCGGGTAGCAAAACCCATTTATTTTGATGAATCTGCGTTGATTGATTTGCTTCCCAATTATAATTGTGTAAATATGCACCTTGCTTAAACGTAAATATTCCTGTTCTAAACTTATAATGCATTCCTATAAAAAAATCATTTAATCTAAAATCAAGCTTATTATTAAACAATGCATCATCAAAATTAATTTGATTGTTTGCATCTAATTGATTTGCAGCTGTAACAAAACGTTCATTTAAATAATTATTACCAATGGTTGTATAAATATGATTATTTGCATTCAACACCCAAAAATGCTTCAAAATAGTTTCAAATCTATTCCGTTTAGTTTCTTTAAGTTGTTCTAATACATAAATTGGGTTGGTACTATTCCAAAGTGTTGTTGGGTTGTTTTCATCAAACGTGTAATCTGCAACAAAGGAAAACGTATGCTTTGAGTTACCTTTTTTATGCCATTCAATATTTTGATTAAAATAGGTGCTAATTGAATTTCTATTGGTTTTAATACGATTCAAATCATTGTTTATTTC
>CAZUFO010000007.1:0-34607 GCA_964619615.1 uncultured Lutibacter sp.
TTGTATTTATATTGCCACACAGAGTCTGTCGAAGGGCTAAATTATATAATAAGTCTTCGATAGGCTCAGACTGACAAAAAGAGTATTGTTTAGTTATAAATCCATCAATCGTTGAAATTCTTCTACAAACTGCCCCACATGAAAACCATCAACTAAGCCATGATGCACATGAATAGAAACGGGCATTGATTTTTTGCCATCGGTTTCTGTCATTTTACCAAAAGATATTTTTGGAGCGCTATCTGGAAACGAAAAACTGCGTGCATGTGAAAACGAAGTGAAATCTAACCAAGGCAATGAAGAAAAATGAATAACATTCTCACCTGAAGTTGCAGGGTCTAATCCTGAACTATTTGTTATTCTATCAATTTCTTTTTTTGCTGTGATTTCAAATTTATCAAAATCTTTGTGATATTTCATATATGAAAATCCGAAAGTGCCGTCTGGTCTTCCAATAGTTGGCGATGCATCAATTTGGTCATAAACAATAATGTTTTCATCAGAAATTCGATATCTAAAACATTCAACACTATTCACGGCAACTAATGCTTTGTGTAAATAATATTGAAAGAACGAATTGTTGTGTTTTTTAGATTTTGCATACGCAACGGTGCAATCAATTTTAACGGTAACCCCAAAAAAAGGCTCTTCAAACTGTTTAAAAAAATTAAAATGGTCTTTTCTTGACCAACTATTAATGTCTAAAAAATGTTTCATTACTTAATAATATATGCTTTGAGAATATAATCTAATTTAGGATATTCCTTTTTTAAATATGTATTTCCCTTTGCATAGATCAACTCTTGTTTCTTTTCAGGCTTAGCTCCGTAGCCGTTATAAAACTTATGAATGGTTTCCATTCCGCTAGTAACTTTTGCAACTACTGGAAACCCTTTTACGCCAGAATAATCTAAATGGTCAAGTCGAGCATTATTTTTCATATTGATGAATAATTGAGTCGTTCTGGATTCAACACCGCCTCTAGCAAATGAAATCGTCATGGAATCGTTTGATTGTTTTACAATCTCATCAGAAATTTTATATTTATTCCAATTAGTATTTACAATCGAATCACCATGAATTCCAAATTGAACTACAAAATTTGGAAGCACTCTATAAAGAGCAATATCGGTATAAAATTCATGTTTTATTAGTTGATATAATCTATCAACGCCTTCAGGAGAATAAGATCTAACTGCTATAATGTCAAAATTACCTTGGGTTGTTTCAAAGCGTGCTTTAAAAGTTGCGGGTGCTTTTTCTTTCGTCCATTTTTCTTTAAATAATTTTGGGCTACACGAGACTGTAAAAAGGATTATAATAGCAAATAAGAGATGTTTTTTCATATTCTTTTTATTTTTGATCAACAACTAACACTAATTTAGTTGCGTTTTTATTAATACTTAAACGCGTAATATTACTTATTTTTTCATCAGGTAGACTCCCTATTTTCACCCAATCTGTATCTGTCTTTGGATTGAATTTAAAAAGATCTAATCCTTTACCAGTAATAATAATCCCTTTTGGAGTCCAACAAATATCTTCTGACCCACTGATTGTATTTATAATAAATTTAGATGTATTTGTAATCAGATCAAATGATCTAATTTCCCATAGTTCACTCTCTTTATTTATATAACTAATTAGTTTTGATTTAGGGATTTTATGTAAAGATCTGCCAATATTTTTCACAACCGTTTTATTAGTATTGCTTTCTAGATTTGCAATGTTTAATGAAAGAGACTCGTTTTCTAATATTGCTAATGCAACAGTGTTTTCATCAAACCAAACATGATAACCGATTAATAAACTATCAACAAGTATTTTTTCTGTAGCGTTTTCTAAATCATAACTTACTAATTTTTGACTGCTATCTAAACCTTGTTTAATAGCCGAAACTGCATTTTTATTTGGTATTTTAAGAGGTGAGAACTCGCTACTTTCTGTTTCACAAACCCATGTTTTTGTTTTACTTTCAATATCATATTTAGCAATATCAGTTTGATTGTTATTTGTTGAAGAAAATACTATAGTGTTTTTATCAATAAAAGAAGGTTGACTATCATAACCCACATTATTAGAGATATTAAGACTGTTTGAAAGAATAACAAAGTCTTTGTCAATTTGTAAATCGAATAAGTACACCTCTGTTTTTTGCTGCGCAAAACTAAAAAAAGGTATAAAACATAAAAGAAGTAAAGCGTTTTTTTTCATTTATTAGCGTTTGAGAGTTATTACAACTCAAATGTAACAAAAAATCTCATCTAAATGAATAGATGAGATTTTTTTTAAAAAACTAACCAAATACCTAAAAACAGTAACCGTTTTCAGCTATAACTTTAGAAGCAATTGTTTTACGTAACGCAATAACATTAGGTATGTTGGTGTATTTTGTAAAACGCTTCAACCCCATTAATAACATTCGTTGTTCATCTCCTTCAGAGAAATACATAATAGCTTCTTTACCATTTGTATTCATTTTTTCAATAGCGTTAAATAAATTCAATTTTGCAAGTGCAACTTGCCCTTCTGCTTCTTTTTCAGAAGTCATTATAGCTACTTTTTCTGCTTTTAAAATAGCACTTTCAGCAACATACAATTCAATCATTATTTCTGCCGCTGTTAAAATTAATTGTTGATGACTGTCTAAATCCATTCCATAAGTTTCAACTGCTTTTCCAGACACCATTAAAAACAACTTTTTCAGCTTAGAAATCATTGCTTTTTCTTCTGATAATAACTCAGAATAATCAGGTGTTTCAAAAGAAGGGATACCCATTAAACTTTTACCAACTTCCATTGCTGGAGTCATTAAATCGATTTCGCCTTTCATTGCTTTTTTAAGCAACATTCCCACCGTTAATAATCTATTTATTTCGTTGGTGCCTTCATAAATTCTGGTAATACGAGCATCACGCCAAGCACTTTCCATAGGTGTTTCTGTTGAAAAACCCATTCCTCCAAAAATTTGAATCCCTTCATCAGAAACAATCTGTGAAGTTTCAGAAGCGTATACTTTAATAATGGCACATTCAATGGCGTATTCTTGAAAAGCATCTAATTCGGCCGCTGCATGTGTATCGCCATTGCTTAAATTTTCATCTATTCTGTTTTGAATATCTTTTGCGGCTCTGTAACATGCTGCATCGCTTGCAAAAGTACGAGCACTCATTTCAGCAAACTTTTTTTGAATTGCTCCAAATTCGGAAATAGCAGTTTTAAATTGTTTACGTTCAGTTGCGTATTTGGTAGATTCGGTAATGATTCTTCTACTCGCATCTAAACAAGCAGCACCTAATTTTATTCGACCAACATTTAACGAATTTAATGCAATTTTGAAACCAGTGCCTCTTTCTGACAGCATGTTTTCAGCAGGAATCAGTGTGTCACTAAAGAAAACTTGTCGTGTAGATGATGCTTTAATTCCTAACTTATCTTCTTCTTCTCCTAAAGTAACTCCATTTGGGTTGTTTTTGTCAAAGTCTAAAATAAATGCAGTAATGTTTTTATCATCTTCAATACGTGCGAAAACAATAAAGATTTCAGCAAAACCTGCATTTGAAATCCACATTTTTTGCCCGTTAATTTTATAGTGCTTACCATCTTCAGTTAATTCTGCAGTAGTTTTCCCAGAATTAGCATCACTACCAGCACCAGGTTCTGTTAAACAATATGCTCCAAATTTTTCACCTGAAGTTAAAGCAGGTAAATAGTTTTGCTTTTGCTCTTCTGTACCGTATAAAAATATTGGCATTGTGCCAATTCCAGAATGTGCTCCGTAAGCAGTTCCTAGCGAACCAGTTGCGGCAGAAATATAGTCAGTTACAAGCATAGTTGATACAAATCCCATTCCTATTCCACCATATTCTTCAGGAATTGAAACGCCTAAAAATCCCATTTCACCAATTTTACGCATTACTTCTTCAGTAAATGCATAGTCTTTGTTTTCAAAACGATCTTTATATGGCCAAACTTCACGATCTATAAATTCTATAACCGCTTCTTTCATCATTTTTTGATCTTCATTGAACTCTTCTGAAATGAAAATATCTGCTACTTTTATTTCTTTCACTAAGAATTCTCCTCCTTTTATTGTTTTCATTTTAAATTAAGATTTATAGATGAAAGAAAATAGAGAATAGACTTTAAGGATTCAAACCATTTTGAAATCCAAATGTCATTCGTTGAAATTTTTCTATTTTTTCTTCTAATTTGATTAAATTTTCTTTATTGATATGTTTTTTCTCTTTTTTTATTAATGAAGAAACTCATAAACACCTGCTGCACCTTGACCAGTACCAACACACATTGTTACAATTCCGTATTTATTTTTTCTTCTTCTCATTTCATTAAATAATTGCACCGAAAGTTTTGCTCCAGTACAACCTAAAGGATGCCCTAATGCAATTGCGCCACCATTTACATTTACAATTTCTTGATTCAATCCTAATTCACGAATAACAGCCAAAGACTGTGATGCAAAGGCTTCATTTAATTCGAATAAGTCGATATCCTTTATTGATAAACCTGCTTGTTTTAATGCTTTTGGCACAGCAGCAACTGGACCAATTCCCATAATTCTAGGTTCAACTCCCATTGCAGCGTAGGAAACCATTCTTGCAATTGGTTCAATATTTAGTTCTTTTACCATTTCTTCACTCATCACTAAAACAAAAGAAGCACCATCACTCATTTGTGATGAATTACCTGCAGTAACACTTCCTCCGTTTGCAAATACAGGTCTTAATTTTGCTAGTGCTTCTATTGATGTTCCTCTTCGAGGTCCTTCGTCATTAGAAACTGTATATGTTTTTGATTGTTTTTTTCCATCGCTACCTACAAAAATTTGTTCCACATCAATAGGAACAATGTCTTCTTTAAATATTCCGTTGTCTAAAGCGTTTAATGCTTTTTTATGTGAATTAAATGCAAACTCATCTTGATCTTCACGAGAAACATTGTATTGTTTAGCAACAGCTTCGGCTGTTAAGCCCATTCCCCAATAATAATCTTCGTTTCCTTCTTTGGCTGATTTATAATTTGGTACTGGTCTGTAACCACCCATCGGAATGTAACTCATGCTTTCAGCGCCACCTGCAATAATACAATCTGCCATTCCAGACTGAATTTTTGCTGCTGCAATACTGATAGTTTCCAAACCAGAAGCACAATATCTGTTTACGGTCATTCCTGGAACGTCGTCAATCTTTAATCCCATTAATGAGATTAATCGACCTATATTTAATCCTTGTTCAGCTTCAGGCATTGCGTTACCAACAATAACATCATCAATTCTCGTTTTGTCTAATTGAGGAACATCTTGTAATAAACGCTCAATGGTTTCTGCTGCTAATTCATCAGGCCTTTTAAAACGAAATACACCACGAGGTGCTTTTCCTATTGCTGTTCTATACCCAGTTACTATATATGCTGTTTTCATTTCTTTTTGATTTTTTGATTTCTAAAATTCCAATAATCCAGTTATCTAATTTCTTAGTGGTTTACCAGTTTTTAACATGTGCTCAATACGCTCTAATGTTTTGCGTTCTGTCATTAAGCTCATAAATGCTTCACGCTCTAAGTCTAATAAGTATTGTTCAGAAACAATTGTTGGTTCTGATAGATCGCCACCAGCCATAACGTAGCCTAATTTATCTGCAATTTTCTTATCGTGAGCAGATGCATAATGACCTTTTTCTAAACTATCAGTTCCTACTAAAAACATTCCTAATGCTTGCTGTCCTAAAACCTTTACTTGTTTAGGTACTGGTTGCGTGTAACCATCTTCTAGCATTAATATTGCATGTCTTTTAGCCGTTGCAATCTGTCGGTCTTTATTTATTACAACAATATCTTTATCTGGTTTTAAAAATCCTAAATCATACGCTTCGTAAGCTGAGGTTGCAACTTTTGCCATAGCAACATTGATAAAATAATCACGAAGTTTATTCAACTTTACATCATCTTTTAATAAACCTTCTGATGCTCTAACTGCCATTTCTTTTGAGCCTGCACCGCCAGGGATTATACCAACACCAAATTCAACCAATCCTATATATGTTTCTGCTGCGGCAACTACTTTGTCGGCATGCATTGTCATTTCACAAGCGCCGCCAAAAGAGTAGGCGTGAGGTGCTACAATTGTTGGGCAACTAGAATAACGCAATCTCATTACAGTATCTTGAAAATATTTTGTAGTAAAATTTAACTCTTCATATTCTTGTTCAACAGCCATCATAAACACCATAGCTAGATTTGCACCAACCGAGAAGTTTGCTCCTTGATTCCCTAAAATTACAGCATCATATTCTGTTTCCGCTAAATCAATACCTTTATTTATGGCGGCTAATACTTCACCGCCAAGAGTATTCATTTTTGATTGGAACTCTACATTTAAAACTCCATCACCTAAATGCTGAATAGATGCACCGCTATTTGACCAAATTGTTTTTACTTCACGAACATTGTCTAAAATGATAAATGCATCTTGACCAGGAATTTTCTCTTGTTTTTTATTCGGAATGTCATAATAATATTTAGCACCTTCTGAAATAGTATAAAAACTTGAGTTTCCATTAGCAATCATTTCGGTTACCCAAGATGCCGCTTCAAAACCTTCGTTTTTCATTAATTCAATTCCTTTTTCTATGCCAATAGCATCCCAAATTTGAAATGGACCGTGTTCCCAACCAAAACCAGCTTTCATAGCATCATCAATTCTGTAAACTTCATCAGAAATCTCTGGAATACGGTTTTGAACATAAGCAAACATGGCAGCAAAGTTTTTGCGGTAAAATTCTCCCGCTTTATCTTTACCAGTAATTAATATTTTAAATCGGTCAATTACTTTATCAACATTCTTAGTTAATTCTAAGGTGGCAAATTTCGCTCGCTTTTTAGGGCGATATTCCATCGTATCTAAATCCAACGATAAAATTTCTTTTTTACCATCTGTAACAACTTTTTTATAAAACCCTTGTTTTGTTTTGCTTCCTAACCATTTATTCTCCATCATTTTATTAATAAAACCTGGAAGCTTAAATAAATCATGCGCCTCATCATTCGGGCAATTTTCATACAAACCATTTGCTACATGAACCAACGTGTCTAAACCAACAACATCCACAGTTCTAAAAGTTGCAGATTTTGGACGACCAATAAGTGGACCGGTTAATTTGTCAACTTCTTCAATAGTCAACCCTAATTCTTTTACTTGATGGAATAAACTCATGATACCAAAAATACCAACTCTATTTCCAATAAATGCTGGTGTATCTTTTGCTAAAACAGAAGTTTTGCCTAAGAATTTTTCACCATACATCATTAAAAAATCAGTAATTTCTGGTTTACAATTCGGACCTGGAACAACTTCAAAGAGTTTTAAATATCTAGGAGGATTGAAAAAGTGTGTTACTGCAAAATGTTGCTGAAAATCTTCGCTTCTGCCTTTATTCATAAATGAAATAGGAATTCCTGAAGTGTTTGATGTAATTAAAGTTCCAGGTTTGCGGTATTTTTCTATATTTTCAAAAACTTGTTGTTTAATGTCTAGTCGTTCAACAACTACTTCCATAATCCAATCAACATCTGCAATTTTGTGAAGGTCGTCAGTTAAATTTCCAGTCGAAATTCTACTTGCAAATTTTTGATCATAAATAGGAGATGGTTTTGATTTTAAAGATGCTTTCAAAGAATCGTTAACAATTCTGTTTCTCACATTTTTATTTTCTAAAGTCAATCCGTTTGCTTTTTCTTTATCAGTTAGTTCTCTTGGAACAATATCTAAGAGTAAAACTTCCACACCGATATTGGCGAAATGACAAGCAATTCCAGAGCCCATAATCCCAGATCCTATAACTGCTAATTTTTTTATGTTTCTTTTCATACTTTAAATATTAATGTCTTAATTGTTTTTTATCAACTTTAAAAATTGACTTACTTGTTATGAGTTTGTTTATAGTATCTGTTACTTCAAAAAAGTGATTTAATTTTTCTTCTGATATGTTTTTACGAACAGAGTCATTGAATTTTAGTACTGATATTTTAGATATCTCTCGTTTTTCTTTTCCGAAATCTGTCAATTTTATCAAAATACTTCTACCATCATCTGGGTTTTTTTCACGATAGATTACTCCTTTTTCTTCCATGCTTTTTAAAATACGAGATAAACTGGTTGCTTCCATACCCATTAAAGGTCCAAGTGAGGTTGAAGGTGTTCCGTTTTCGTAATCTATGTTCAATAAAACGAATGCAACAGCCATAGTACTATTGTGTTTTAAAGCTTGTTCATTATACATTTTTGCGACCGCTTGCCAAGTTGCACGTAAATGATGGTCAATAGATTTTTCTTTTAGCATGCATCAAATATACAATAAATATACTATGCATGCATAATAAATTTATTATATTTTTTTTTGGATTGAAAAAAGTTGGCAAATCAGTATATTTGAAGAAACTAATAATAGTAAATGAATAATTTATTAGAAGCAACTAACATTGTTAAAAATTATGGCGATTTTAAAGCCTTAAATAATGTATCAATTAAAGTCCCAGAAGGCTGTATTTTCGGATTGTTAGGTCCGAATGGAGCTGGGAAAACCACCTTGATAAGAATTGTAAATCAAATAATATTACAAGATAGCGGTAGTGTATTATTAGATGGTAAACTATTAACTCCAGACGATATTAAACATATTGGTTATTTACCCGAAGAACGTGGTTTGTATAAAAGTATGAAAGTTGGTGAACAGGCTTTATATCTTGCACAATTAAAAGGACTATCAAAATATGAAGCGAAAAAACGTTTGAAATATTGGTTTGATAAATTTGAAATTGGTGATTGGTGGAATAAAAAAGTGCAAGAACTATCAAAAGGAATGGCGCAAAAAATTCAATTTATTGTTACAGTAATGCACCGACCAAAATTGTTAATTTTTGATGAACCTTTTAGTGGTTTCGACCCAATTAATGCAAATTTAATTAAAGATGAAATATTACAATTAAGAGATGAAGGCGCTACGGTTATATTTTCTACGCATAGAATGGAATCGGTAGAAGAGTTATGCGAGCATATTGCGTTAATTGACAATTCAAATAAAATTTTAGACGGAAAATTGAGTGATATTAAACAACAATTTAAGTCGAATTTGTTTGAAGTTGTTTTAAAACCTTCAAATGCAAATTTATTTACCAATGAAATTCAGGAGAAGTTTGGCACGAAACCTTCTAATTTATTTACAAATGATGATGAATTAGCAATTAAAATTCAATTAAATGAAAAAAGCACTTCAAATGAATTATTGAATTATTTGGCTTCAAAAGGAGAAATTTCACATTTTGTTGAAATGATTCCGAATGCAAATGAAATATTTATTAAAGCAGTAAACCAGAATAGTTGAAATGAGTAAATTGAACTTAATAATAAAAAGAGAATTTATTTCAAAAGTTAGAAATAAAACATTTTTGGTAATGACAATTTTGAGTCCGCTCATTGTTATTACTATGGGTGTTTTGATAGGTTATTTAATGAAACTGAATCAAGACAGTATTAAGATTATTGCTTTTTTAGATGAATCTAACCTCTTTGAAGAAAAAGATTTTGCGGATACAAAATCCATTCATTATTTAAATTTTTCTGCGGATGATTTTGAAGTAGCAAAATCAAAAGTAGATATAAGTGATTATTATGGATTGCTTTATATTCCTAAAAAAGATAGTATTTCTGACATTGCAGCAAATATTCAATTTTATTCCAAAAAATCTCCGAATATAATATTGGTTTCCACTTTAGAACAACTTGTTGAAAAACGATTACAAGAAGTGAAAATGCGTCAGCTCGGAATAAACATTGACCAATTAAAAGCCTCTAAAATAGCAGCATCAATACAATTATCAAATTTTACTGGTGTAAAATCTTCCAAACTTATTAATAGTATGAAAATGGGAATTGGGCTCTTTGCAGGATATATGATTATGATGTTTATCATTATATACGGCGCTATGGTTATGCGTAGCGTTATTGAAGAAAAAACAAGTAGAATTATTGAGGTCATTATTTCATCAGTAAAACCATTTCAATTAATGATGGGTAAAATAATTGGAACTGCTTTGGCCGGATTGTTACAGTTTGCAATTTGGGGAGTGATATTGTTGGTTATTAGTGTAGTTGCCTCATCAATGTTTGGTGTTGACCCTATCGACTTAGATTCAATAAATGTACCTGTAGAACAAGTTGATTCTATGAAAGAAACTGCTACTAGTGAAACTCAGTTTATTTTTGAAGAAATTAAGAAATTACCAATTGCAACTATGTTTTTTTCATTTATAATTTATTTTGTTGGAGGTTACCTTTTGTATAGTTCAATATATGCTGCAATAGGTGCAGCAGTTGATAATGAAACAGATACTCAACAATTTATGTTGCCTGTTTTAATTCCTTTAATGTTGGGTGTTTATGTTGGATTTGCATCGGTAATGAGTGACCCACATAGTCCAATATCAATAACTTTTTCTATGATTCCATTTACATCGCCAATTGTAATGTTAATGAGAATACCGTTTGGAGTGCCATGGTGGGAAATAGTAATTTCGTTACTAATTTTATTGGCAGCGTTTTTGATATCTGTTTGGTTTGCAGCTAAAATTTATAGAATTGGTATTTTAATGTATGGTAAAAAACCAACGTATCGAGAAATTTTTAAATGGTTGAGATATTAAACTATGGAAGAATTTAACGAAATATTAAACTCAAGTATTAACTTTAGTGATACTATTAAAATAAATATATAAGGGTTTGGCGATAGTGCACTGCAACTTAAACTCGTTTTACACTAAGCAATAGTTTTGAAGCAGCAGAACCCAAAAGCGATATTCGTTTTGAAATAGATAAAAGATTTAGAGAAGAAGGAATCCAAATTCCGTTTCCACAAAGAGACATTCATATTGTGAGTAAACAATAATATATAAAAAGAAGAAAATGCCAAAAATATTAATCATAGAAGATGAAGCCGCAATTAGACGGGTTTTAAAAAAAATAATTTCTGAAGAAAATGAAACCTATCAAGTTGATGAAGCGGAAGATGGTTTGGCTGGACTTGAAAAAGTTCAAAAAGAAGATTTCGATTTGATTTTATGTGATATTAAAATGCCAAAAATGGATGGCATGGAGGTGTTGGAAAAAATAAAAAAGGTAAAACCTGAAATCCCCGTAGTTATGATCTCTGGTCATGGAGATTTAGATTTAGCAGTTAATACAATGCGGTTAGGTGCGTTTGATTATATCTCTAAACCACCAGATTTAAATAGATTGTTAAATACGGTTCGGAATGCGTTGGATAGAAAAGAACTGGTTGTTGAAAATAGACGACTTAAAAAGAAAGTGAGTAAGAAATATGATATGATTGGCGAAAGTTTAGCCATAAAACATATTAAAGAGATGATTGAAAAAGTAGCGATAACCGATGCTCGTGTATTAATTACTGGTGCAAATGGAACAGGAAAAGAATTGGTTGCACACTGGTTACACGAAAAAAGTAATAGAACAAAAGCACCAATGATAGAAGTAAATTGTGCTGCGATCCCGTCAGAATTAATTGAAAGCGAATTGTTTGGACATGTAAAAGGTTCTTTTACTGGCGCCAATAAAGACAGAGCAGGTAAGTTTGAAGCAGCCAACGGAGGTACTATTTTTTTAGATGAAATTGGAGATATGAGTCTGTCGGCTCAAGCAAAAGTTTTACGCGCTTTACAAGAGAGTAAAATTAGTAGAGTAGGAAGTGATAAAGATATTAAAGTTGATGTTAGAGTAGTTGCAGCCACCAACAAAGACTTAAAAAAAGAGATTGCAGAAGGTAGGTTTAGAGAAGATTTGTATCACAGATTGGCGGTCATTTTAATTGATGTTCCGGCTTTAAATGAACGAAGAGAAGACATTCCTTTATTGATAAATTTTTTCGCAACTAAAATTTCAGAAGAGCACGGAACTGTTAGTAAAGTGTTTTCAGAAAAAGCCATTAAGTTATTGCAAGAATATGATTGGACAGGTAATATCCGTGAACTTAGAAATGTGGTAGAACGCTTAATTATTTTAGGTGAAGACGAAGTCTCTGTAGGTGATGTGAAACTGTTTGCAAGTAAATAAATGTAGAATTAATAAGGAATAATGAAAAATTATAAAGTAACCAACAACATTTCTCTAAAAAATTCATTGACAAAAGAAGTGGTTGTTGATGCGAAAAAACAACTTAAAAAACTTCGAAAAAAGATAAGTAAACTACAAGATACCATGTATGCTCATAATAAATACAGCATGCTTGTTTGTTTGCAAGGAATGGATACCTCAGGAAAAGACAGCCTGATTCGAGAGGTTTTTAAAGATGTAAATGCAAGAGGAGTTGTGGTGCATAGTTTTAAAGTGCCAACAGAAAAGGAGTTAAAACACGATTTTTTGTGGCGGCATTATATTGCACTTCCCGAACGTGGTAAAATAGGCGTGTTTAATCGTACACATTACGAAAATGTTTTGGTTACTCGTGTGCATCCACCTTATATTTTGGGTGAAAATATACCATCAGTAAAAACGATAAATGATTTAGATGATGCATTTTATCAGAATAGAATGGAAGCAATTAATAACTTTGAAAAACATATTTCAGATAACGGAACCATCATTTTAAAATTCTTTTTAAATTTATCAAAAGATGAGCAAAAAAACAGATTGTTGCGCCGTTTAAATATTCCTGAAAAGAACTGGAAATTTTCTGCAGGCGATTTAAAAGAGCGAAAATTATGGGATAAATACCAGTTTTGTTATGAAGATGCAATAAATCGAACTTCAAAAGAAAACGCGCCGTGGTATATTATTCCAGCGGATGATAAACCAACGGCAAGACTTATTGTTGCTCAAACAATTTATGATACTTTAAAGAAGTATGATGATATAGTTGAACCGATTTTAGGCGATAAAGATTTAAATAAAATTGAACATTGGAAAGCAGTATTGAAAGAAGAAAAACGTGTTTAAATTTAAACTTTTGGTTGTTAAAAACTTCAAAATAACTCAACAATATTAAACATGCCGTAAGATATAAATTCTTACTTTTATATCAATAATTAAAAATTAAAATGACAGCATTAAACCTTAAAAAACCAATTGTATTTTTCGACCTTGAAACAACAGGTATTAATATCGCAAAAGATAGAATTGTAGAAATAGCTATATTAAAAATATTACCAAACGGAAATAAAGAAAGTAAAACGTGGTTGGTAAATCCGGAAATGGAAATACCAAAAGAAGCCTCGGATATTCATGGAATTACAAACGAACGTGTAGTAACCGAGCCAACATTTAATGAATTGGCATCGCAGGTTAGTGATCTTATTAAAGGCTGTGATTTGGCAGGATTTAATTCTAACAGGTTTGATATACCGTTATTGGCTGAAGAAATGTTACGTGCAAATGTTGATTTTGACATGAAAAATAGAGTTGCTGTTGATGTGCAGGTTATATTCCATAAAAAGGAACAAAGAACACTTAGCGCTGGGTATCAGTTTTATTGTGATAAAGAGCTGACCAACGCCCATTCTGCAGAAGCAGATACCAATGCAACCTATGAGATTTTATTGGCGCAATTAGAAAAATATGACGATTTAGAAAATGATATTAAATCGTTAAGCGAATATTCATTACATCAAAAAAGAGCAGATTTTGCAGGGTTTATTATGTTTGATGATCAAGATAATGAGATTTTTACTTTCGGTAAATACAAAGGGAAAAAAGTTGCTGAAGTGTTAGCAAAAGATCAAGGATATTATGGATGGATTCAAAAATCTGATTTCCCATTATATACTAAAAAAGTATTGACTGCCATTAAATTGCGTAGTTTTAATAATAAATTATTTTAATATGTATGTAGATTTTGAAAGTTTACCAGATGATGCACGTATTTGGATTTATCAATCAAATCGAGAATTTTCGGTTAGTGAAATGGTGGTGATAAATGAAAAATTAACCGATTTTGTAAATAATTGGAGACGTCATGGTGATGATTTACAGGCTTCATTTACAATAAAATACAATCAGTTTATTGTGTTGGGAGTTAATGAAAATGTGAATGATGTTTCAGGTTGTTCTATTGATTCTTCAGTGCATACAATTAAAAAATTGGAAGAAGAATTTGGGATTGATTTAATGAATAAGTTAACTATTGCTTTTAAAATAGGAGAGAATATAAATACCGTAGCATTGGCTAAATTTCAAGACTTTATCAAGTCAGGTAAAATTGATGATGAAACAATAGTCTTTAATAATATGGTGCAGTCAAAATTAGATTTGAAATCTAATTGGGAAGTGTCAGCAAAAAACAGTTGGCACAAGCAACTTTTTAAAGTGTAAAAATCGGAACTTTATTATGAAAAAGAAATTGCTATTTTGCGTTTTTATGGCTTGCTCTTTTGTTGGGTTTTCACAAAGTCTAGATCCATTATTAACTCCAGATTTTAAATTACAAGAAAAATGGGTTGACAGTATATTATCATCCATGACTTTAGAAGAAAAAATTGGACAATTGTTTATGGTTGCTGCCTATTCTAATAAAGATGAAAAGCATGAAAATGAAATTGCTAATTTAATTGATAAATATCATTTGGGTGCGTTAATTTTTTTTCAAGATAATCCAATAAAACAAGTCCAACTAACAAATAAATATCAAGAGCTGTCTAAAGTGCCAATGCTAATTGGTATTGATGGAGAATGGGGATTAAACATGCGTTTAAAAAACACATTTCGGTATCCGTGGAATATGACTTTGGGTGCGATTAGCGATAATAAATTGATTGAAACTTTTGGTGAGCAACTCGGAGCGCATTGTAATCGTATGGGAATTCACATGAACTTTGCACCAGTGGTTGATGTGAATACAAACCCTAAAAACCCAATAATAGGGAATCGTTCTTTTGGTGAAAACCAAGTGAATGTTGCCGATAAATCAATTGCATTTATCAAAGGATTACAAAGTAAAAATGTTGTAGCAAGTGCAAAACATTTTCCTGGGCATGGAGATACATCAACAGATTCACACAAAACATTGCCGCAATTAGATTTTGACCGTAAAAGATTAGATGCTGTAGAGTTGTATCCGTATCGAAAAATATTTGATGCGGGTGTTACAGGTGTTATGGTTGCACATTTAAGTATTCCTGTTTTGGAACCTAATAAAAGCATGCCTTCTTCGTTGTCCTATAATATAGTTACCAAATTATTACAAGAAGATTTAGGATATAAAGGGTTGATTATTACAGATGCCATGAATATGAAAGGTTCTGCAAATTTCGCATCTTCTGCTGAAATAAATTTGGCTGCAATAATGGCTGGTAATGATTTGTTAGATGTTCCACTTGATATTCCAGGAACTGTTAAATTATTTAAATCGGCAATAATATCTGGTGAATTGACAATGGATCGTCTTGAATTTTCAGTAAAAAAAATATTGAAAACAAAATATTGGGCGGGTTTAAATAATTACAAACCTACAAATACAGTGAATTTAATTGATGAGTTAAATACTGTAAAAGATGAAGTGCTTTTTAGAGATTTAGTGGAGAATTCAATAACATTATTAAAAAATGAAGGCGCAATTTTTCCAATACAAAATTTAGATAAACAAAAAATCGCCTATGTTAAATTGGGTGATAGTGATAATGTAGATTTTATAACGACATTAAAAAAATACACTAACATAGAGGTTGTAAAAAGTATAAATTCTAGTGATGTAATTGAGGATTTGAAACCGTATAATTTAGTAATAATTGGTTTTCATAAATCAAATTTAAATCCATGGAAAAGTTTTAAATTCTCCTCTTCTGAATTAGAATTACTACAAGAAATTTCAAAAAATCATAAAATTATTTTGAATGTGTTTGCAAGTCCGTATAGTTTATTGCAAATCAAAAATTTTGAAAATATTGAAAGCGTTTTAGTATCGTATCAAAACAGTGAAACAGCACAAGAAATTTCTGCTCAAATGATTTTTGGTGCGTTAACAACCAAAGGGAAGTTACCAGTTTCAATACATGATAATTTTAGTGAAGGAGATGGAATTTATTCTTCTAACTTAATGCGTTTAGGATATTCCATTCCTGAAAAAGTTGGTTTAGATTCTGAAATGTTAAAACGCATAGATTCAATTTTTAAAGTTGTTATTGATGAAGAAATGGCGCCAGGTGGTCAAGTTTTGGTGGCTCGTTATGGTAAAGTAATCTATCATAAAAGTTTTGGATATCATACCTATTCAAAAAAAAAAGAGGTCGAATTAACGGATGTTTATGACCTTGCTTCGTTGACTAAAATTTTAGGAGGCTTATCTCTTATAATGAAAAGCGAAGAAGACGGCTTGTTTGAATTAGATGCAACTCTAGGCGAAATAATGCCCTATTTAAAAGGTTCTAATAAAGACACAATCACTTTAAGAAAAGCTCTGTCGCATAATGCGCAAATTTTACCTTGGATTCCTTATTATGTTGAAACCTTAGATAGTATTACCAATAAACCTTCAGCAGCATTATATTCAGAAGAGAAAACAAAAAATTATTCAATAAAAATTTCTGAAAATTTATATTTAAAAAACACATTTACAGATACTATTTATAAAAGAATTGCAACTTCAGATTTACTAAAAAGACCACGTTATAAATATAGTGGGTTAATATTTTATCTGTTCAAAAAATATTTTAAAGACACCTATGGTAAAGAAATGGATGTGTTGAATGAAGATTATTTTTACAGCCGATTAGGAGCAAATACATTGACTTACAATCCGTTATTAAAAATAAATAAAAGTAGAATTGTACCTTCTGAAATTGATGATTACTATAGAAATGATACATTACAAGGCTATGTGCATGATATGGGAGCAGCAATGTTTAATGGAGTTAGTGGTAATGCAGGTTTGTTTGGTAATTCTAATGATGTTGCTAAAATGATGCAATTATATTTGCAAAAAGGTTATTATGGAGGTGAACGTTTTTTGAATTCACAAACCATTAATAAATTCAATAAGCGTTATTTTTTAGATGATAATAATAGAAGGGGACTTGGTTTTGATAAACCACAATTAAATGATAAAGGACGTGCAACTTGTGGTTGTGTATCTGATATGAGTTTTGGTCATAGTGGATTTACGGGTACGTATACTTGGGCAGACCCAGACACTCAAATAGTATATGTGTTTTTATCTAACAGAACGCACCCAACTATGGATAATAATAAACTTGGTAGAGAAAACATTCGAACTATTGTACAACAGTTTATTGTTGATGCAATTATTGAGTAACTATCTGTATGTCCGTAAAGAGTCATAAATATATAAAGCGCGTCATTCTGAACTTGTTTCAGAATCACATAACGCTGTTAATGAGAAAATAAGATGAGACCCTGAAATAAATTCAGGGTGACGTAATAATTATTTGACAGAAAACGGATATACGTGTAACTATCAAAAAGAAGCTCGATTTTATAAAACCGAGCCTTTTTAGTACATATTGTTATTTAAATGTTAGTCGTTTTTATGTATATGAACATCCATTTGTGGGAAAGGAATATTAATACCTTCTTTATTAAATGTCTTATAAATATTTTCATTCATGTCAAAAAATACACCCCAATAATCTGCTGCATTTACCCATGCTCTTACAGTAAAATTAACAGAACTGTCTGCCAACCCTGAAACCCCAATAAATACTTCAGGGTCTTTTAAAATTCTGGAATCATGATCACATAAGTTTCTCATTACCTTTCTTGCATTATCAACATCATCACCATAACCAATACCAAAAGTCCAATCAACTCTTCGTTGCGGTTCTGTTGAGTAATTAATCATCGAAGAATTTGATAAGCCGCCATTTGGTATAATAATAGTTTTATTGTCTAAAGATTTAAGAATAGTATTAAATATCTGAATTTCAGAAACTATTCCAATATGTCCTTGTGCTTCAATATAATCACCAACTCTAATTGGTTTAAAAATCAATATCATTACACTACCTGCAAAGTTTTGAAGCGTACCAGACAGCGCCATACCAACTGCCAAGCCAGCAGCAGCAAGAATAGCAATAAATGAAGTCATTTCAATGCCAAGCATACTTAATACAGAAATAACTAGCATTATTTTTAATAAAACGCCAACAATGTTTTTAAGAAATGGTTTTAGAGATTCGTCAGTACCTTTCTTGTCAAGCATTTTTGCAAATGCATTGGTAATCATTTTAATTACCCAAGATCCAATAATCCAAACTACAATTGCTCCAATCAATTTTGGCCCGTATAGTAAAACGAAACCTTCTGTATAATTTAATAGTTGTTCTAAATTCATATATTGTTTTTAATGCTACTAATAATAGATAATTATAGAGGCAAATATACTTATTATTGAGTTTAGATATTGAAAGATTTTGTGTGAATATTAATCTGATTTTACCTTTGTAAATTTTGTAAGAAATAACCCTGTTAGTAAACAAAAAATAAAATATGCAATCGCAATTTTTGAATCGAATATATAGTTGATAATAATTGATTGAATGACATAAAAAAGAGGAAATAAGGTAATGCCAATTCCAAACCTAAAAGTACTAATAAATTCTTTTTCTTTAATTTTTTTATACAAATTTCTCCAAATAACCCAAGGGATAAAGCTGTTAATTATAACGATATAATAGAGTATTCCTCTGCTGTATCTTTTTTCTTTTTTTTCTTGATGATGAAGTGTAGTTTTGTCTATTTCTTCAATTAATTTATTGGTAGCAATAGGATCTAAAAAGTTTGCATTTAAATCTTCTAGCTTAGAAACTATTGCATCGTGTTGGCTTGAGTCTTCAATATGAATAGTCAATTCTTTCATATGATTTTTAACAACTTCTTTTATTTTATTGATAGAAGCAAAAGTATCATCAGTATTAAAATATTGGTTGACTTCAAATGGTTTTCCATAATAAATAGATACTGATGCAGGATAGTTTTTAATTGAATTGTAATTAAGACCAATTGGAACTATTTGAATTTTTAAATCAGGATGTTTTTTAATAGCACCAAATAGTATTCGTGTAAAGCCTTTACTTAGCGGTCTTACTTTTCGAATTAAATTATGGCTCCCTTCAGGAAAAATGATTAAAGGTTTTTGATTGTTTAAAATAGCAAAGCATTTTTCAAAAACAGCATCATTTTTTTGCAACGTATTCCATCCATCACGAATCCTATAAATAGGTATCATTTTAAAGCAACCAAATAAATAGATGATAAACTTTTTTTTGAAGACTCCAGCTCTTGTTAAAACGTGCATTCTTCTAGAAGAGGTTGTAGTGACTATTAAAGAATCAATTAATGCGTTTTGATGATTGCAAACAAATAACACGGCTCCGTTTTTAGGGATATTTTTTTTACCGTGTACTTTTATTTTTTTGTAATAGAAAAATAATCCTATTGTTAAATAGGCTCTTGTAATAGTATATATGATTGATTTCATTCTGTTGATTTGTCTTTTCTTGCCCAATAAGTTGCTAATAATAACCCCGAACCAATATCCCAAATTGCCCAAAAAGCAACTAAGAGTTTCATGCCACCCAATCCGTTAAAAAAAGTAAAGACCAATAATAACCCCAGACCTGCATTCTGAATTCCGGTTTCAATAGAAAGTGTTTTCTGATTTTTAAAGTTCAACTTCATTGTTTTAGCAAAATAAAACCCTAATAAGTACCCAAGGAGATTATGAACAATAACAATAGCAAGTACATAATGAATATGTTCTAAAAAGATGGAGAGGTTTTTTGAAAAAGCAATAACAATCAATACTAAAAATACTAAAATAGAAAACGGCTTTAAGATTTTCATGATTTTTAGAGCGAGTGTAGGTTTCCAATGCCTGAAAAACATTCCTAAAACCAACGGTATTCCTAAAATTAACACTACTAGTTTCCCTAATTTAAACGGATTCATTTCTACCGTTTTTAAAATTTCTGCTGTGGGTTCGTATAAATTACCCCAAATTTGAAAATTTAAAGGAGTCATTACAACTGATAATAAAGTGGCAAAGGCAGTCATGCTAACTGATAAGGCTGCATTTCCTTTTGCCATTTGCGTCATGAAGTTAGAAATATTCCCGCCAGGGCAAGCAGCAACCATAAACATTCCGAGTGCAATACTTGGCGATGGTTCGAGTAAAATAACGAATAAAAACGTGAGTGCTGGGAATAAAATAAATTGAGAAAAAATACCTGTAAAAAGTATTTTCGGGCTGTTTATAAGTCGCTTAAAATCAGTTGTTGTGATTCCAATTGCAACGCCAAACATAATAATAGCAAGTGCAATATTTAATACCCATAAACCACTTTCGTCAAAGTTTATTTCTAAAGAATCAAGTTTGTTCATTTAATTTAGTTGATTTTTTCTGTAAGATACTTGTTTTTTAAGAATTGAAATTGTTTAATTTGAAAAAGCATATTCAACAATGTTTGCGCCCATTTGTAATGCTTTTTCTCTAATGTTTTCAGAATTGTTATGTACAATTGCATCCTCCCAGCCATCACTTAAATCGGTTTCGTAATCATAAAAACACACTAATTGATTCTCAATAAAAAGCCCAAATCCTTGTGCTGGTTTATTGTCGTGCTCATGTATTTTAGGGACACCGTTTTTAAAAGAAAATGTTTGATGATAAATAGGATGATTGTATGGAATTTCCTGAAAATCTAAATTTGGAAACACTTTTTTTAATTCACGCCTAATGTATTTATCCAGCCCGTAATTATCAGAAATATGTAGAAATCCTCCAGAAGAAAGATAGTTTTTTAAATTTTCTACAGCAATTTCATTAAAAAAAACATTGCCATGACCAGTCATAAAAACAATTGGGTAGCCGAACAAATCGATACTTTCTGCTGAAACGGTAGCTGGCTTCGTATTTATTTTAGTTTGAATGTTCTTATTGCAAAAATCTATAAGGTTTGGCAATGCTGTTGGGTTTGCATACCAATCACCGCCGCCATCATATTTTAGAATTGCTATTTCTTGAGCAAAAGTAAATGTTGTATATAGCATAAAAACAGCTATTATTTTTAGTTTTTTAATCATAAATCTTCATTATAAAAAGCAATACTTTGTGCTGCTACAACTCCAGCGGTTTCGGTTCTTAAACGATTTTCACCTAAAGTAATTGGAATGAATTTATTTGTGATTGCTATTGCTATTTCTTTGGTTGAAAAATCACCTTCAGGTCCAATTAATAATGTTATTTTTTGATTAGGTTTTAATACAGATTTTAACGATTTTCTATCAGTTTCTTCACAATGTGCAATCAATTTTTCTCCATCAAAATCTTGTTTAATAAAATCTGAAAATGAGCAGGAGTCATTCAATTTTGGCAATTTAAATTTTAACGATTGTTTCATTGCAGAAACTAACACTTTTTCTAATCGTTCTTTTTTAATTACTTTACGTTCAGAGTGTTTACATATTAATGGAGTGATTTCATTAATACCTATTTCAGTAGCCTTTTCTAAAAACCATTCCAAACGATCATTATTTTTGGTTGGCGCAATTGCTATGTGTAAATAATAATTCCACGGCGAAGATTTCTTTTCTTCTGAAATAATTTTTACGGTACATTTTTTATCGTTTGCAATTAATATCTCGACATTAAAAAGCGCTCCTTTTCCGTTGGTAATTAATAATGAGTCACCTTCAGTTTTTCGCAGGACTTTTACAATATGGCGACTTTCAATTTTATCGAATGTAAATTGTTCAGTCAAAGAATTTATATGTGGATTATAGAAAAGTTGCATCAATCAATTTTTATACGATAGGTTCTCCTACGTTTATGGTTTACTGGTGTCATGTTTTTCCATAATTGCCGAATTGCAATATTTTCTTCAAGTTCCGGAGTTCGAATTAATTTTGTAACGCCTCTTTTTGCGAAAGTTTTGTAGTATTCATCAAAAATCATAGCGACAACACCTTTGTTTTGATAATTTGGATGTACCCCAATTAGGTAAAAAATAACTTCTTTACTTTGTTTTTTTGCTTTTAATAGGTGATAAAACCCAAACGGAAATAATCTACCCTTTGTTTTTTGTAATGCTTTAGAAAACGAAGGCATTGTTACTGCGAAAGCGACTAAATCATCCTCTTTATCAACTATATATTCGATATATTCAGGATTGATTAGTTTGATATATTTTTCCTTAAAATATTTTTTTTCTTCTTCAGAAATTGGAACAAACGAAGCTAAATTTGCATATGAAATATTGAATAATTCAAACATCTTGTCCACATACGGAAGTATTTGCTCAGTCTTTGTAAAATGTAATGAGCGTAATTGATAGCGCTTTGAAATTAACTTAGATGTTCTCGAAAAATCAGCTGGATTTAAATCCTTAAATAGCATATAATTTTCGAGCCATTCATTTGCTTTTTCTAAACCTAATTGCTCTAAATGATTTTTATAATATGGATGATTGTACCAAGTAATCATGGTTCCAATATGATCAAACCCTTTAATAAGAATACCAACTTTATCTAAATTAGAGAACCCAACTGGACCTTCAATAAAATCTAGATTGTTTGCTTTCCCAATTTCTTTTACTTTGTTAATCAGTACTTTAGACACTTCAATATCATCAATCATATCAAACCAACCAAAGCGCATTTTTTTTATTTGTTGCTCATTTACTTCCGTCCAATTTATAATGGCTGCAACACGCCCAACAATTTTATCTCCATTATATGCTAAAAAATATTGAGCATCTGCATGTTTAAAAACAGGATTAGTATCTTTATTAAAGCCAGCAATTTCATCTTTAATAATTGGAGGCACCCAATAGTTGTTGTTTTTATATAATGAAAATGGAAACTTTACAAAGGCTTCCATCTCTTTTTTTGATTTGGCTTCTTTTAGCTCAATCATTTATTTTTCTTTTTAAAAAGTCTTGAGAAAAATCCTCCACTTTTTTTATTGTTAGTACCTTTATTCGTTTCAATTAATTCATCATAATGATTATCTAGCCTCCATGCAGCTCCAATTCCAGCAATAAACCCAGATTCATTAGAGTTTAAATTTGCTCTTACTGAAGCATCAAATTGTAAATTTCTAGAATACAGATATGCTGTACCCAAGCCTACTTGAAAATCATTTTGGTATTTGGTAAAATCACCTTGGTTTTCTACAAAAATAGACCATAAATCATTAGCCGCATAAGTCATGGTAATTATATAGGAATATACCGAAGAGTCTAACGTAATTTTGTCTGCAATTAAGTTTGTTATCAAATTTAAGCGAGATGTAAAATCGTTTTGTAATAATATTGCTGCCTTCGGGCTAATTCCACTTTCCTTGTAATCATCACTTAAAAAATTCGTGTTAATTCCTAAGTAAACTCCAACGGTTGGAATCCATCTTTTTTTGTCGAATTCTGTTCGTTTTTTCCAACTTCTAATTTCTTTTGATTTGTCATCAAATTCCTGTTGAAAGATCATATATTTTGCACCAAAAGTTAATTGACTAATACCACTTATTGTTCTTGAAGAGGTGAAAATATTATTGAATTGTAATTCATTTTGTTGATACGTAATATTGGCATTAAATTCAAGGTTTTCCATAAACTTACCATATCTCAAAAATAAATTTACTCCCAAAGGATCTACTTTTGCAAAAGTTGCATCAGAATTACTTTGTCCATAAAAAAACCCTGTTTCTACTTGAAAAACGTTCGTTCCAACACCATACGGACTTTCTGAATTTCCAGGTCTTTTAGAATTTATTATCTCCGTATATTGAGCGTTAATTTGCTGATAACTAGTCAGAAACAATGCGAGTAACCAAAACTTTTTCATAATACAGGGTTAATTAGTGGTAAATATAAGATTTTATCAATGTAAACGTTTTAAGTTGTACTCAAATTGTTATTTTTGAATTAAATTTTTAAAACAATTCTTTTAATAGAATACAGAGAGAAATATGAAGTTATTATTAATTTTATTGGCGATTTATTTAGGGTTTAAAGTCATTGGAAAATATGTCTTTCCATTCCTAATAAAACGGTTTATGCATAATGTACAAGAAAAAATGAAGAACCAACAACAGCAAAATGCACAAAGTGATGAGAAGGTTGGTGAAACTAGTATCGATAAAAAACCACGAGATATAAAAACTTCCAATGATTCAGTTGGAGATTATGTAGATTTTGAGGAAGTTGATTAAATTAATATTTGTATGTCCGTAAAGAGTCATAAATATATAAAGCGCGTCATTCTGAACTTGTTTCAGAATCACATAACACGTTAATGAGCAAATAAGATGAGACCCTGAAACAAGTTCAGGGTGACGTGATAATTATTTGACAGAAAACGGATATACATAATTAATATTAAATAAATGAATATAAAAAATATACTTCCTTATGTTATTGCAATAGTTGTCTTTACTATTGTTTCATTAGCCTATTTTTCCCCGGTTTTGGAAGGGAAAAAAATTCAACAAAGTGATATTACACAATTTATAGGCTCATCAAAAGAAATTGTTGATTTCAGAAAGCAGCATGACCAAGAACCCTATTGGACCAATACTTCTTTTGGTGGGATGCCAGCCTTTGCTGTTAGTGTATATTATCCGAATAATTTTATCAAAAAAATAGATAACATCTTACGATTTTTACCCAGACCAGCAGATTACTTATTTTTATATTTTCTAGGCTTCTTTATGTTACTATTAACTCTAAAAGTCGACTGGAAATTAGCGATTTTAGGTTCTTTAGGTTTTGGACTATCAACTTATCTCATTATTATTTTAGGAGTTGGCCATAATGCAAAAGCACACGCAATAGCGTACATGCCGATGGTTTTGTCGGGGATATTATTGGTGTTTCAACGCAAGTATTTATTAGGTTTTATTGTTACTGCTTTAGCGATGTCTTTGGAGTTAATGGCAGGTCATATTCAAATGACCTATTATTTGATGTTTTTAGTTTTGATTTTTGGATTTGTACAGTTCATCGAATCCATCAAAAATAAAGAACTTCCAGAGTTTGTAAAAAGCATTGCTATTTTATTGGTTGCTGTGATTATTGCTATTGGCACAAACGCAACTAGTTTGCTGGCGACTCAAGAATATGCAAAACACAGTACTCGAAGTCAAAGCGAATTAACAATTAATCCTGATGGTTCTGAAAAACAAATTAGTTCAGGATTAACAAATGATTATATAACTGAATATAGTTATGGGAAATTAGAAACGTTCAATTTATTCATTCCACGATTTATGGGTGGAACAAGACATGAAACTGTAGAAAACAGTGAGTTGAATAATTTCCTTCAAGATGCAGTTAACAAAGGATTAAACCCTAACGATGCAAATTATTTAATGCAAATTTCTTCGATGTATTGGGGTGATCAGCCAATTGTTGCAGCGCCAGCATATATTGGCGCGATTTTTATTTTCTTATTTGTGCTTGCATTATTTTTGGTGAAAGGGAAACTAAAATATTGGCTGGTTACAGCTACAATCTTTTCTATTTTGATGAGTTGGGGAAAAAACAATCAACTTATGACCGATTTTTTCATCAATTATGTACCGATGTATAATAAATTTAGGGCGGTTTCTTCCATACAAGTTATAGCGGAATTATGTATTCCTTTACTAGGAATTTTAGGTTTGAAAGAATTATTTTCAAAAGAAATATCGAAGGAATCAAAATTAAAAGCATTAAAATTATCGACACTAATTGTTGGCGGATTGGCATTGCTATTTGTTGTTTTAGGAACTAGTTTATTTAGTTTTATTACAGAGATAGACGAACAAATTGACACGCAAATAAGCGGTTATATGGATGCAATTGTAACTGACAGGCACACACTTTTTTTTAATGATAGTCTTCGTTCTTTAGGAATTGTTTTAGTTGCTGCTGCTATTATTTGGTTGTTTTTAAAAGAAAAAATAAATCAAACAATTGCAATAATTGGATTTACTATTTTGGTGTTGTTTGATTTAGTAAATGTAGATAGACGCTATGTAAATGATGATAATTTTACTTCGGCAAGAAAGGTATCTCGACCATTTAAAGCCTCTTCTGTTGATAAAGAAATATTGAAAGACAAAGGTCATTACCGAGTTGCAAACTTTAAAGGGAATTTAATGGCCGATGGTAGAACATCTTATTTTCATAAATCAATAGGAGGTTATCATGCTGCTAAATTAGGACGTTATCAAGAATTGTATGATTTTCATATTTCGAAAAGCAATTTGCAAGTATTAAACATGCTAAATGTAAAATATGTGATTGGCTCAAATGATAAAGGAGAAGAAGTTTTAGAAGTAAATACGGATGCTAATGGAAATGCTTGGTTTATTCAAAATGTAAAATTTGTAAATTCTGCTGATGAAGAAATAATGAAGTTGGATAGTTTGAATACAAAAACTTCAATTGTTTTAAATTCAAGTTTTGCTTCTGAACTTCAGAATTATTACCCAAAAGACAGTACTGCAACTATTTCATTGACTCATTATCAGGCAAATGAGCTTTCGTATCAAAGCAACACCTTATTAAAACAGTTCGCAGTCTTTTCTGAAATTTATTATAAAGATGGATGGAATGCATATATCGATGGAGAACTAACCGAAATTTATCAAGTAAATTATGTGTTACGTGGAATCGAAATTCCGGAAGGAAAACATACAATTGAATTTAAATTCGAACCAACTATCATCAAAAAAGGAAATACCATCACATTAATATCATACGCGTTATTGTTGCTAATTCCTTTAGGGTGGTTTTTTGTTGAGAAAAAGAAAAACAATAATGAGTCATCATAATAAACGCTATAAACATACCATTGAATTTTCACAACAAGTATTGCCTGCTCCGGCTACCATTTTAGATTTAGGAACACGAAATGCTTTTAGTGAAATTATGGAGCAACATGGTTATACTGTTATAAATACCAAAGGTGAAGACTTAGATTTATTGCCAGAAACAGTAAAAAAACATAAAGTAGATGCGGTTACTGCCTTTGAAATATTTGAACATTTAATTGCTCCGTTTAATGTATTAAGAGCCATCGAATCAACAAAAATTATTGCTGCAATTCCGCTGAATTTATGGTTCGAAAAAGCATATCAATCAAAAACAAATGAATGGGATCGACATTATCACGAGTTTGAAGATTGGCAATTTGATTGGTTATTGAAAAAATCGGGTTGGGAAATTAAGAAGACACATAAATGGACAAGCCCAATTCATAAAATTGGATTTCGCCCAATATTAAGAAAATATACGCCTAGATATTACGCTGTTTATGCAGAAAAAAATACTGGTTCATGAGAATAGGAATGATTTTAGACAAAACATTTCCACCAGATCCACGAGTGGAAAATGAAGCAGTCGCATTAATCAATTCTGGTCATCAAGTTTTTTTATTTTGTTTGACGTATGATAAAAACGAAGGTGATTCTGTAATTAACGGAATTGATGTCAAACGATATGTATCTAATAAATTGGAATATAAACTGTCTGCCTTGGCGTACACTTTTCCTTTTTATACAAGACTGATGCAATCTAAAATTAGTCAATTTTTAACTTCAAATGCTATCGAAGCAATCCATATTCATGATATAAGAATTGCAGCAGCCGTTTTTAAAGCAAATAGAAAATTTGATTTGCCGATAGTTTTAGATTTGCACGATAATATGCCAGAGATAATGAAATTGTATCCGCATCTTCAAAAATTTCCAGGGAAACAATTGATTTCTCCTTTGAAATGGAAACAAAATGAGGAGGAATTTATTCAGAAAGCAACCAAAATTATTACTGTTTCTCAAGAATTTGTGGATGAAGTAGTTGATAGAACACAAATTTCAACAGCTAAAATTGTATTGGTTCCTAATACCGTTCGAAAATCTTTTTATGAGGATGCAATTATAGATGAAAAGATAATAGAAAACTATAAAAACGATTTTGTTGTTTTATATTTAGGCGATACAGGATTACGAAGAGGGTTGCAAACAGTAATTGCAGCAATTCCACTTTTAAAAGAAAAAATTCCAAATATTAAATTGGTGATTGTTGGGGAAAACACAACGGATACCGTCTTAAGAAAACAAGTTCAAGATTTGAGAATTGAGCAATTTGTTGATTTTGAAGGTTGGCAAAACGTGCAACTTTTCCCTTCGTATATTGTAGCAAGTACGGTTTGTATTTCGCCATTGAACCGTAATATTCAGCATGATGTTGCCTATGCAAATAAACTATTTCAATATATGAGTTTTGCAAAACCAGTTTTGGTAAGTAATGCAACCGCTCAGAAAAATTTGATTGAAAGAACAAATTCAGGCATGGTTCATAAAGAACAAGATTCAGAAGATTTTGCTGATAAAATTTTGAAGTTGTATTCAGATTCGGAATTAAGAAATAATTTAGGAGCGAACGGAAAGCAATTTATTGTAGAAAAATTTTGTTGGGAAAAAACTTCAAAAAAACTAATCGATTTATATGATAATTTAGAAGTTTGAAAGTATTAATCATTACATATTATTGGCCTCCTGCAGGCGGAAGTGGTGTACAACGTTGGTTGAAGTTTGTAAAATATTTACGTAACTTCGGAATTGAGCCTGTAATTTATACGGTTGAAAATCCTAATTATGCGTTGGAAGATGAAAGTTTATTACAAGATATTCCTGATGGAATTGAAATACTACGTCAACCAATATGGGAACCAAATAATTTGTTAGGTAAAAACAAACAAACAAGTGCTGGTTTTTTGAGTTCTAAACCTAGTTTATTTGGTAAAGTATTACAATATATTAGGGCGAATTATTTTATACCAGATGCTCGTAAATTTTGGATAGCACCGTCAGTTAAGTTTCTTTCTGAATATTTACGAAAAAATGAAATTGATGTAGTTATTTCAACCGGTCCGCCACATAGTATGCATTTAATTGGGTTGGAACTAAAAAATAAGTTAGGTGTAAAATGGGTTTCTGATTTTAGAGATCCGTGGACAGAAATTGATTATTTCCATCAGTTACCTTTAACGGATAAGTCGATTAAAAAGCATCAGAAATTAGAACAAGAAGTGCTGCGAAATTCAGATGCCGTAATTGTGGTTGGACAGACTATGAAACAGAATTTTGAAAAATTTAATTCAAATATTCATGTAATAACTAACGGTTTTGATACTGAAATTAAATCCAAAGAAATACCACTTGATAAAAAGTTTACGTTAACGCATATTGGGTTGATGAATGACGATCGGAATCCGAGTGTTTTATGGAGCGTATTGTCAGAAATCATTACTGAAAATACTACTTTTTCAAATGATTTAGAAATTAAATTAATTGGTAAAATTTCGAGTTCTTGTTTGGGTGAAATCAAAGAAAATAATTTAGAATCTAATCTAAATTTGATTGATTATTTGCCACATGATGTAGTTCAGTATCATCAAAAAGCATCACAAGTTTTGCTGCTCGTTATAAATAAAGTTCCAAGTGCAAAAGGAATTATCACAGGAAAAATATTTGAATACTTAAATTCAAAACGCCCAATTTTGGCAATCGGGCCAGTTGAAGGAGATTTAGCGAGAATAATAGAAGAGACAAATTCTGGAGTTATTATTGATTTTGAAAATTCAGTTTCATTAAAGTTGAGTATTTTAGAGTTTTATAATCAGTTTAAAAAAGGAAAGTTGGAGGTTGAATTAAAAAACATTGAACAATATCATCGTAAGAATTTGACAGAAAAGTTAAGTAACCTACTTAAAGAGATTAAATGAAGAAGATACTAACCATTTTAGGAGCAAGACCACAGTTTGTAAAAGCGGCAGTTTTAAGCAGAATAATTTTAAACCATAATGAATTGGAGGAGGTTATTGTGCATACGGGTCAACATTACGACGCTAATATGAGTGCTGTTTTTTTTGATGAAATGGAAATTCCGAAACCAAAATATAATTTAGAAATTAATGGTTTGAATCATGGTGCAATGACTGGGCAGATGATGGAGGAAATTGAAGAAGTTTTGATTAAAGAAAAACCCGATGCCATAGTAGTTTTTGGTGATACAAATTCGACGATCGCTGGCGCTTTAGCAGCTAAAAAGTTGCACATAAAAGTAATACATATTGAAGCAGGTTTGCGTTCTTTTAATATGGAAATGCCAGAGGAAATTAATCGAATTTTAACGGATAGAATCTCTGATTTATTGTTGTGTCCAACAGACACTGCCATTGAAAATTTAAAAAATGAGGGTTTTGATAATCTTCCAATTTCTGTGGTGAAATCTGGTGATATCATGAAAGATGCAGTTTCTTATTACAGTAAAACTTCTGAGGAGAAATCATCCATTATTTCAGATTTAAATTTGGATAAAAATGAATTTGTGTTGGCAACAATTCATCGGCAAGAAAATACAGATGATATTGATAAGCTGAAATCTATTTTTGAAGGTCTCGAAATAATTTCAAAAGAAAAATTAGTGGTGTTACCAATACACCCAAGAACTAAGAAAATTCTGAAAGAAAACAATTTGAGTTTCAATATAAATTTTATTGACCCTGTTGGATATTTTGATATGTTAGAACTATTAAAACATTGTAATTTGGTAATTACCGATAGTGGTGGCCTTCAAAAAGAAGCATTTTTCAATAAAAAACATTGCATTATTGTTAGAGAAGAAACCGAATGGATTGAATTAGTTTCGAATGGTTTTGCTAAGATTGTCGGTAGTGATAAAATAAAGATGAAATCTGTGTTTGACCAATATCAAAATTCGAATGCTGATTTTTCAATGAACTTATATGGAATTGGTATTGGTGAAAAGATATATTCAGAAATCATGAAACTTTTAAATACAAAATAATTTGGGAATTGTATTAAAACAATCATTTAGAAACACCATAATTCTTATTTTAGGATTTGCAATTGGCGGTGTAAATGCATTGTTTTTATATACACATTTTCTAGAAGATGAATATTACGGGCTTATTATATTTTTACTCTCTACCGCAGTAATATTATTGCCGTTGTTGGTTTATGGGATGCAACATGCGGTTGTTAAATATTTTTCTTCCTATGAAACAAAAGTTGAAAAAGATGCCTTTCTAACTTGGTCATTAATATTACCAATTTTAATTATTTTACCAATTGGTTTTATTGGAGTTGTTTTTTATGAATCAATATCAAGTTGGTTATCAGTTAAAAACCCACTCATAAAAGAATATACGTACCTTATATTTTTAACAGCCATTTTTATGGGCTATTTTGAAGTCTTTTACGCTTGGACTAAAGTGCAAATGAATTCTGTTTTTGGTAGTTTTATTAAAGAAATTTTTGCGAGAGTAGGAGTGGCCATATTGCTTTTTAGTATTTATTATGATTGGTTAACCCCAAATCAGTTTGTTTACGGTGTTGTAATTTTATATTTTTTACGGATGCTGATTATGAAACTGTATGCGTTTTATGTTTATATGCCAAAAATTACATTTACTCGTCCAAAGAATTTTAATGAAGTTTTAAAATATGCGATGTATCTGATTTTGGCAGGATCTGCTGGTTCAATTTTGTTAGAAATAGATAAGTTTATGATTCCGCAAATGGAGAAGTTGGCTGAAGTTGCTTATTATTCTGTTGGAGTTTTTATAGCTTCAACTATTGGAATTCCGAATAGAGCAATGCAGCAAATTACGAATCCGATTACAGCAAAGTATTTGAATGAAAATGATTTAGAGTCAGTTTCTAAATTATATAAACAAAGTTCAATTAATTTATTGTTGGTTGGTGGATTGCTTTTTTTGTTGATTAATTTGAATATTAGCGACATGTATTTGATTATTAATGCACCACAATATTCTGTAGGAATCTTGATAGTCTTAATGATTTCAATTTCTGAATTGTATAAGTTAGCATTAGGTACAAACGGCACCATTTTAACGAATTCTAAATATTATAGAGCCTTCTTTTATTTGTCAATTGGTATGGCTGGAATGGTTATTGTATTAAATCACTTTTTAATCAAAAAAATTGGAATAAACGGAGCAGCTTTGGCAACCTTAATCACTATTTTAATATTCAATACCATCAAAGTATTTTACATTAAATCGAAATTAAATATGCAGCCTTTTACTTTTAAAACGTTACTTGTTTTAGGGTTGATACTACTACTTTTCGGACTGTTTTATTTTGTAGTATTTCCTTTTCATCCAATAATCAACATTGTAATAAAAAGTGGATTGATTGGCATTATATATTGTGTTGTTGTGTATAAGATTAATATTTCTGAAGACGTTAATGAATTGATTGATTCATTTCTGAAGAGAAAATAATTTCAGTGAACATTTAATAGGTTTTTTCAAAACTTATATTGCAATGAAATAAATATTACTATAAATAATTTTTATATTTAAGATACACTTTAAAGTTAAGCAATAATTTATGATTCCAGCTATTCAGAAGAACCTTGAAAGAGGAGTGAAATTATTAAACTCAATTTCTGATGAACAATATAGCAATGCAACAGTTGCTCCTTATTTTTAAAGTATTAGGCGAGCATATGCGGTATATTTTAGATGTACTTGATTGCGTTTTTGAAGGGTTGCCTATTTCTAGAGTTGACTTGTCTGCTCGTAAACGTAACGAGATTATTGAATTGAAAACGGAGGAAGGTTTAGCGTATTTTAATAGAATTATTGAACAATTAAATGAGTTGAATATCGCTGATTTTGAAAAAAAACATAGTTGTGGTTGATGACTTAGGGTTAAGTGTTATTGAGCAAAATTACACTTTAGGAAGTTTGCTTATACAAGTTCATAGCCATGCCATTCATCATTTTGCAAGTTTGGGTTACATTATTGCTCAGTTAGGAATTGGAAATCCCTGATGATGATTTTGGGATGAATCCTACGACACCAAAGAATGAAATATTAGAGGCTTAGTCTTTTTATTTTTCTGATGTGCTTTTGTTAATTCAATCATCTTTCTTTTAATTTTTAAAGGTTTTCAAGATTCCAAAATTAATTCTTAAGATGATTTTTTTTTATTTGAGACACGCTTTTTTGGACGGTATCATTTCTTGAGTTATGTATTGCAGGGTTGGTTGCTAAAAAAAAACAGGACTTCTCGCTTTAATGACTAAATAACAAGCCTGTGGTAAATGTAGGAATGTAAAATAAGAAAGTTGGCCAATGCTCCCAATGAAAAAGTTTATAAAATAATGTTTTAGGGTTCATTCTTGGCGAATAACCCATTTATAATGGTTTTGATTCCTAAAAAGGCCATTATTATTGCGGAAATAATAAGAAGTCCACCAATAATTAACCAAAAATAAATACCATCATTTTGTGCTCTATAACCAATAGTTAAAATTACTGGGCCTAAAAACATTAGTGGCAATGCGATTGCTAAATACTTGATGCCTTTTATTAAATCTTTATTACTACTCATTATATGCGTTAACAGCATTTCGAACACTGCCATGTTTTAATAATAGTTGATTGGCGAATTTTTTGTCAATATCCAATTCTTCCATGATCATTTTAGTACCCCGCTGCACTAATTTTTCATTGGATAATTGCATATCTATCATTTTGTTCCCTTTTACTTTTCCTAATAAAATCATAGTAGAAGTTGAAATCATATTGAGAATTAATTTTTGTGCAGTACCTGCTTTCATTCTAGAACTTCCTGTCAGAAATTCTGGACCAACAGTACAGACAATAGGATATTTTGCCGTAAGCGCTAGCGGACTTCCCGGATTCATTGTTATAGAGCCCGTAACGATATTATTTTTATTGCATTCTTGTAATGTAGAAACAACATAAGGGGTAGTTCCTGAAGCAGCGATTCCAATTACAACATCTTTGTCTGAAATGTTTTTTGTTTGTAAATCATCCCAACCATGAGTTATTGAGTCTTCAGCATTTTCTACAGCAGTTCTAATAGCGATCTCTCCACCAGCAATAAGACCGATAATTAAGTTGTCTGAAACTCCAAAAGTTGGTGGGCATTCAGATGCGTCTAAAACACCTAATCTACCGCTAGTTCCTGCGCCTATATAAAAAAGACGACCACCTTTTTTTAGTTTTTCGACAATAAGGGTAACCAAATTTTCAATTTGAGGAATGCTATTTTTAACTGCAATTGCAACAGTTTGGTCTTCATTATTAATATTGGTAAGTAATTCGTTTACAGTCATTTTTTCTAAATGATTGTAATTTGAAGTTTGTTCAGTAATTCTATCAAAACTCATATTTCAAAGGTACTAAAAAAACCTCAATTGCATTGATACTATAATGAAATTAAGTCTTAGAAATTATCAATAATATTGTTTAAGGTAATATTTGGCCGCATTGCAGCAGCAACTTTTATAATATTTTGAAAATAATAGCCTCCTAATTCATTTTTGTTTCCTTGAATATCGATTAATTCAGCATTAATTTGTGCTTCATTTTCTCGTAAACCCTGAGCTAGTTTTGCAAATCTCTCCTTTAAATCAGTGTCTTTAGATTGATTTGAAAGCGCTTCTCCCCAATACAATGCTAAGTAAAAATGACTACCTCTATTATCAATTTCATTTACCTTTCGTG